>NZ_JBHXNP010000043.1:0-69095 GCF_042719495.1 Streptomyces sp. NPDC058525 | reverse complement strand
AAATGGTGGCTTTGCCTGTGGTGTGGGGACGGTGGAGATAAAGAGGCGCCGGGGGGGCCGGGCGCCCGCCGCGCGCCTCGGTGCACTGTCAGCGGTTCAGCAGGAGATCGTGGATCCGTCCAGCGCGGACTCCACGGTCACGGTGTACTCCGTCGGCCCGTCGGACCCCACCCGGAGCAGCGCCGGCTCGCCGGCCACCTTCTTCTGGAAGCACATGCCGAAGCCGCTCCGGAGCCTGTCCGGGGCCTGTGCCCGGGTGCCGACCGGCTTCCATCCCTCCTTGCCCGCGGTGTCCCAGTAGTGGGCGGCCAGTGACCCGGCGTCCAGGTCGTGGGTGTAGGCGGTGTCCGCGGCGACCCAGGGATCGCCGCTGTCGTCCATGCACTCCGTGCCGCCCCGCTCCGCCACGCGCGCGGCACCGGCCGGGGCGGCGGGCGCCGCGGCCGAGACCTGTGCCATGCGCTCGACCGCCTTGGGCTCCTTGCACGAGCCTTCCGACCCGTAGAAGAGCGCGTACAGCGACCCGGCCAGCAGGGCGAGGCCGAGGGTGGCGGCCAGGCCCAGATACAGCCCGCGGCGCGATGATTGTGCCGATATCACAGGGTTCACCATCTCGTCTTCAGGTAGCCCTTGTTGATGTAGTGGATCGCGTAGAAGAACAGGTTCGTCCAGAACCGGCCCGAGTAGTACCACCTCAGCATGCTCCAAGCGTTCCGCACGGCGAAGTGCCGGGCGACGTTGTTGTTGTGCTGGTCGATCTTGGTGTCGTCACCGCTCTGGCCCCACTCGTGCGCGTCTCCCAGCCGCTTGGCCGCTCGCGCGCCGAAGAAGAAGGTCAGGCTGGCCTGCCACATGAAGTGCCGGATCGCGTTGTTGACCCGGCCCTTGCGGAAGGTCGCGAGCAGCATGCCCGAAATCGCCGCGGCGAGGGCGCAGCCGCGCCATCCGAGCGACATGCACGCGTTGGCCTCGATGATCTTCTTGCGCCAGGACTTGGAGATCCGGCCGTCCAGGTCCTGCTGGTTGACCGGGTCGGCGTTGGCGTACTCGTACGCGTTGGCGCTGCCGCCGTAGACCGGGTCCGAGGAGAGGAAGCGGCCGGTGGACGGGTTGTAGAGACGGGCGCCCATCAGGGTCAGACCGCTGGGCGTCTCCGCAGAGCGCTGGTGGCCGCCGAGCCAGCCGTAGCGGGCCGCGGCCTGCCCCGTGCGGGGCTTGCCGTACTCGTCGGAGTCCAGCACCACGGGCGGCTGGCCGGCGTTCAGCGGGAGCTGGACGGCGACGGAGCCCTGGATCGTCGTCAGGTGAAGTACGACGTCCCCCGTCTTGCTGGTCGTGGTCAGGCCGCCGGCGGAGACGACGTTGCGGGTCAGCGCACCGGTCGCGGTGTCCTCGACGATCCAGCGCGGGTTGTCCGCGTCGTCGCCGTAGTGGTTGACGCGGGACGCGGTCTGGGTCCAGGCCGAGCCGTTGTACGACTCCTTCGTCCACCCGCGGTAGCGCTGGGCCGCGTCGAGGCTCCAGGTCTGCCGCTGGTTGGACAGGGTCTGCTGGCGGGTGCGGTCGCTGTTGTAGTAGGCGACGGTTCCGTGGCCCGGGACGGTGGTGGTCCGCCCGAACTCGTCGTAGGCGTAGCCGCTGTCGACGATCCGGTCGGCGCTGTCGTAGGTGTGGGAGGTGGTGGTCCCGCCGGTGGCCGGGCAGTCGGTGCCGGGGGCGCCGGCGGCCGTGGTCAGGCCCGTGCGGTTCGAACGCCCGTCGAAGGTGTAGCCGCGACGGGTGCAGACGGTGTCCGCCGTGTCCTCGACGGAGGCCAGGCGGCCCGCGGTGTCGTAGCGGAACCGCTGGTCGGAGATGCCGGAGTGGGTGGTGATCTGGCCGTGGACGGATTCGTTCACGGTGTCGCTGTAGACCACGGCCGAGTCGCTGTCGCGCACGTAGCTGCGCTTCGTGGCGTCACCGCCCGCGTCCGTGCTGATGTGGAGCGTGTACCCGCCGGGCAGCTTCTCGCTGCGGACGGCGCCCGCCGCGTCGTACGTCGGCCGGAACTCGCCGGCGACCGAGTCGGTGGTCTTCGTGGGAAGGCCCCGGGGTTCGGCGGCGTGGTCGTAGGTGAAGGTGACGGTCGACGGCACGTTGTCCGTGACCTTGGTCGGACGGTCGAGCAGGTCGTATTCGGTGGTGGTGACACCGCCGTCGGCATCCGTGTAGGAGATCGTCCGGCCGAGCTTGTCGAACTGCTTGACGATGGTCCCGCCGGTGGGCGAGGTGTTCTTGACGGCCCGGCCGGTGACCGCGTCGTACTCGGTGGTGGACTCCGGAGCGGGCGTGCCGGGGCCGCCGGTCGTGGTGACCTTGGTCGTCCGGCCGGCCGCGTCGAACTCGGTGGTGGTGGTCCGCGTGGACCCGTTCGCCGTCTCGATCCGCTTGGCCGGGCTGCCCCACCAGTTGTACTCGGTGGTGGTGGTCGGCAGCTGCGACGGGTTGGTGCCGCCGCCGGTGATCGCGCCCGCCGGACCGACCGAGCAGACCAGGTCGGCCCACTCGGGGCGGCCCTGGCAGGCGCCGGTGCCGGTCGCCGACCAGTACGTGGTGACGCGGGTGGCGGCGTCGCTGCCGTTCGCGCCGGGGAGGAGCTGCTTGGAGACGCGGTTCTTGGCGTCGTACTCGGTGGTCTCCGTGATGGCCAGGCCGCCGGGGTCCCTGACGGTCCGGACCGGCATGCCCCTGGCCCAGTCGATCACGGTCTCGGTGGCGCGGGGCTCGCCGAGCACCGTCGGGTGCTCGCGTACCTGGGCGCCGACGGTGGCCTTGGTGACCTGGTCCTTGACCCTGGCGGTGCCGTCGGTGGGCCGCCCGGCGTCGTATTCGAGGACCGACCGGTCGCGGGCGGTCACCGAGGTGCCGGCCGGAACCAGCAGGGTCGCGCCGTTCTTCAGGTCGGCGGTCAGGTCGACGCGCCGCAGCGGTCCGAGCTTGCCGAGCTCCCGCACTCCGGCCGCGTCGAACGTGGTCGTGGTGCTCAGCTGGTGGGCGCGCTCGGCGCTGGTGAGCTGGCCGATGCCCAGATTGGCCTGTGCGGCCTGGTCCGCGGGGCTCGCGCCCAGGGCCAGGGCCCGGTTGGCGGCCGAGAGCTCGCGGACGGTGTTTCCGTACCGGTCGTACTCGGTGGCGGTGATGTGTCCGCCGGGCGCCGCGCTGTTGACGGGCCGTCCGGAGGCGCCCAGGTAGGTGACCGCAGCCCGGGTGTAGGCGGAGGCGGCGAGTGACGAACCGGAGTGGGACGAGGGGACGCTGTCGGCGGGGAACAGCGCGGTCGCGTCGGTGGGTGCGCCGGTCTGCCCCCACGTCTTCACGTCGGCCGTGCCCATCGGGTACGGGGCCGCGGCGCCGGTCAGCGGGACGCCGTAGACCACGCTGGTGGCCGCGGCGCCCTGCTCCTCGGCCGCCGTACCCGGCTTCAGACCGGACCGGGAGGCCTTGAGGAGCATGCCGTCACCGGCGGTGGGCGCGGATCCCGCCTGGCCGTAGGTGAACGACCAGGGCAGTTCGGACTTGGTCTGGAGCCAGTTGACGCGGTCCGCGGTGTCGTAGGCGTACTGCGCCTGGGTGCTCTGCGCCAGGTTCGGGTCCCACTGCTGGCGGAGGTTGCCGCCGGCGTCGTAGCGGTAGGTGGAGACCACCTTCGAGGTGGCGTTCCCGGCGCCGGGCTCGGTGGACCACAGCCGGATCTCCTTCACCTGGCCGGCGAAGTCGCCGAAGTCGGCGGAGGTGCTGTACCCGGTGGCGGTGGTGGCGGTCGCGTAGACGAACTCCAGCGAGCGGCACCCCTTGGTCTGCGGGGTGGTGGCGCAGGCCGAGGCGGTCGCGGCGGAGGTCGGGGCGATGACCCGCTTGGGGCGGGCCAGCTTCTTGGTGTCGACGGTGACCGTTTCCGAGACCACGGTGGTGGTCGAGTTCTCGACCCCGCTGACCAGGGTGCTGGAGACCTGCCAGGTGGTCATCGCCGGGTCGCCCCGGGTGAACTCGGTGACCGTGCCGCCGTCGTCGGTCAGCGTGAACGAGCCGCTGACACTGCCGGTCAGGGTCATGCCGGCGCCGGGCTCGGAGACCCAGCCGTTGCGTGCCGCGTTGGCGGTGAAGTGCAGCGCGTCACCCGAGGTGGTCACGACGTCCACGGCCGTGTCCGAGACCCGCGCGACGTGCGAGTAGTCGGACTGGACGATCTCGGCCGCCGTGCCGGAGGCCCACTCCTGGCCGAAGATCGCGGCCTGGCCCTCCTGCTTGGCGCCCTTGTGCGGGTCGCGCGAGGAGGTGGTGCGGGAGACGGACATGCCGAAGGCGGAGACGTCGGTGGCCGACACCTCGTAGTCGCCGGTCAGCAGGTTCAGCGTGCCCGGACCGACCGGGCTGGTGGCGGCGCCGCTCGCGTTGCGGTCGACGACCACGGCGAGGGGCTGGGTGGCGCCGGTGGCGCTCGCCGGGCCGGTGAAATCGGCCTTGATCTGGACGCTGCCGTCTGGGTCGACCGTGTCGGTGGCGTTCCAGACCAGTGCGGGGGTGCGCCCCGCGGTCATGGACACGGGCCAGGCCGTGAGCGGCGTGCCGCCGTTGGTGACGTGCCCCGGCGGGATCTGGACCCAGGGGTCGGCTTCGGAGCGGCGCCAGGAGAAGGAAGCCGCGGTGAAGGTGGCGCCGTCCGCTTCGGCGGTCAGCGGGAGCCGTCGCGCCGTACGCTCGCCGTCCGCGGGCTGGACGAAGCCGCCCGGTCCGGCGTGGAAGTCGTACTCGACGGCCTCGGACTCGTTGTCGGCCTTGTCGACGGTGCGCACCTGGAGGGTGTGGCTTCCGTTCGACGGCGGGGTGACGGACAGGGTCCGGCTGCCGGCGGTGCCGTCGGTGGGCACGCGCGTCCACTCGGCGCCGTCCAGGGACCACTCGAGCCACTGGTGGTCCGTGCCGGCGGGCGGGGAGACGGTGAAGTTGCCCGCCTGGCCGGCGCCCTTGACCCAGGCGTTGGACGGGTAGTCCGTCGAGGTCAGCCCGGTGGGGGCGGAGGGGGCGGTGGTGTCGACGGTGAAGGTCTTCCACGCCGACCAGCCGGTGTTGTAGTGGGTTCCGTCGTAGGGGTTGGAACGGAACTTGTACGTCTTGCCGTTGGCCAGCACGCCGGCCGGAACGGTCACCGAGGCGGCCTCGCCGGAAGCGACGAACGGCGAGACGATGACGTTGCCCACCTGGGTGTCGGTCGCCGAGTCGAAGATCTGGAAGGTGCCGTTGACCTTGTCGCCGTTGGCGTCGACGAAGGTGTCGCGCAGGGTGGGGGTCAGGGTGTTGACGGTGTAGGCGCCGCCGTAGGAGAAGAACGGCGGGCCGGCCTCCTGCTTGGTGCCGGTGCGCGGCCGGTAGTTGTAGGTGACCGTCAGCTTGGGGACGTTGGAGGCGGCGTTGGAGGAGTTGACCCTCTTCCACTGCTTGGTGTTGTTCTCGTCGGTGGCCCGCAGGCCCATGCTGGAGAACGCCCACTTGTTGTTGGACCAGTGCTGGACCAGGCTCGTGACGTTGGCGTTGATCCAGCCGTCGGGCTGGGCGGCGCAGCCGGGGTTGCCCTTGGTCTCGGTGGAGGTGGCCATCTTGGTGACCATGGCCGGCTGGTTGGTCCAGCGGGAGGCGGTGGTGGGCCCGTTCGCCGTCCACACCTCCCAGGGCTGGTTGGTGCAGTCGGTGTTGCCGGAGTGGAAGTTCCACAGCGACAGCTTGGCGTCCGAGATCAGCGCGTCGGCGACCGGGGCGGTGTTCCAGGTGATGAAGGACCGGGCGGTGCGCCAGGTTCCGTCGCCGTTCTTGGTGCCGGGGTTGCCCAGGTCCAGCTCGGTGTCGTTGGACCAGTCGACGGTCTCGCCCTGCTGGACGTAGGTGTCGAAGAGGTTGCCCAGCGAGGAGGTGGAGGGGTCGACGGTGACGGGGTACTTCGTCGCCGGGTCGGCGAGGAACGCGGCGTCGGGGGTGATGACGAGGTCGACGCCGTCCTTGGTCTTGACGACCTTCAGGCCGACCTTGGCCCGCCGGGTGTGCTCACCGGAGGCGGCGTCCACGGTCGAATCCCACATGACCGGGGCCGGCATCGACGCGGTCTTCTTCGACTTCTTGTCGGTGAACAGCACGCTGCCGTCGGGCTGTTGCTCGACCTTCAGGCCCTTGGTCTTCAGCGGGAGCGTGTAGCCGAAGCCCGCCTCGGGCTTCGCCTTGAGCTCGACGAACTGCTCGAAGCCGGTGCGGGTCGCCTCGACGATCAGGTCCGCGCCCGGTACGGCGCCTTCGTACGTGGCGCGGGTGCCGTCCAGCTTCGGGGCCGGCAGGCCGCCGCGCCACTGGAGCGTGATCGCCTCGTCGCCGGTGCCCAGCGTCACCAGGTCCGCGGCCGCGGCCGCGGCCGCGGCCGGCGGGGCCGACTTCAGGAAGGACACCTTCGAGGCCGTCTTCCCGGACAGGCGCAGGCCCTGCGGGTGGGCCTTGGAGGCGACCGAACCGTCGGGCCCGGCCGCGAGGTTCACGTCGACGTCGCGCCACTGCCCCGTGGCGGGATCCTTGAAGCGGATCGGTCCGGCCGCGACCTCAGTGGTGAGCGAACCGTCCTTGTTGACCCAGGTGGTGGAGGACTCGGTGCGTTCCGAGAGTGCCTCCACACGTATCCCGGAGAGCCGCGCGGCGACCCGGGCGGAGGGTATGTCGGCGGCCGAGGTCGCGGGCTGCGGCTTCGGCGCCTTGGTGGCGGCCTGTGCGGGACCGGACGCGACAGCGGCCTCGGCTCCGAAGAGTGTGGACACCGCCATGATCAGTGCCAGAGAGCCGGCGGTGCTGCGCAGACCGCCGGGTCTGGTGCGCGGTGAGCAGGCACGCCGGAACGGCGCATCCGTGTTACGGGTTGTCAAGGTTCCCCCAGAAAAGGAGTGATGGTGCGGGTGGGACCCATGTCCGGATGTCACCCATGGGGGAACTTAAGGCCCAGTAAAGGATGAATAAGGGGATGTACCCCCAATAGCGGGACGGTTCGGATCACCACCGTTATTCAAGATTTGCCTACTTGCGAGTCACGTTTCCGCAGGTCAGCCGCCCAGTGAACCTTCGGTGAGCGCCGGGAGCGCGGGAAGGGCCCCCGGTGCACGGGGGAGCTTCGTGCGCGCTCTGTCGAGCGCGGTGGCCGGGCCGGGATGATGGCCGAGGGTCGTCCGTTCCGGCCGAAACCGATGCCGCTGTGATGCCTGCAGCTCGTGGGCCGGCGGTCCACCCGCCGGGCATACGGGGCTGCGCGAAACCACCTGACGCGTATGTATGCGCGCGTCGGCAGCCCGGATGCTGCGTCCGGTGAGACACCGGGGTGCCACTGATCGTTCTCGTGGTCCACTGTTCGCGCCGTACCGGAGCTGGGGTCCTCCGGGCAGCCGGCTTTAGGCCGGATTGACACCGAAGGACATGCAGAACAGTGCGAATGAGATCAATTCACCCGCGAATGCGCGGGCGGGCCCCCGGCCGGCCCGACCCAGGTGTGGGTGGACCTTGCCCACACCAAGATCGGCAACATGCGTCCGGCGCCGGAGTACCCCGGCGGTAAGGCGTACACCCTCAAGCCCGACGGGGCCGAGCCTGACTCCAAGAACCGTACGCAGACGGCCTGGTCGGTGCTGCCCCGAGCAGCCTCGAGCTCTACGTGGACGCCAGGCACCAGTACCTGGCCAACCTCACGACCGGCCTGGCCGCCCCTGACGGCTCGGTTCATCCGCCCCAGCCGTTCGGGCAGATCAACAGGGCCGACGACTTGAACAAGATTCACACCGTGGACCTCTCCGCAATCCCGCCAACGGCTGGTGGAAACTGCGCGTCCACGGCGTAGTCGGTAACACCGGCACCGTCAGCAACTTCGTTGTCCGCTTCTGACCCTTCCGGGCACGGACAACGAGAATCGGCGGGCCGCGCCCTCCAACAGCATCCCTCCCCGAGGTGCGGCCCGCTGCCCTCTGCCCTCTGCTTTCTGCGCCCTCTGCAACGAAAGGCACGTGAATGAAGAACCTGACGCGCCGCGCCGGCACAGCCCTGGCCGTGACCGCCGCAGCCCTGTCCCTGATGAGCCCCCCTGCCGCCGCGCACACCGCCCCCGGCACCGTCTCCGACAACTGCGACGTCCCGTGGATCAACTGCACCGAGGGCGACCTGTGGCTGTTCTACAACAGCAAGGAACTCGCGGTTAAGGACGGAAAGTACGTGTCGGCAGCGGCCCGGTTCTACGGCAACGTGAACAACTACGAGGGCTCCAGCGGTTACCAGGGCTCCACCCTGGTCACCTACCGCTACGTCTTCGACGGCGCCGCCAACGGCCATGGCCAGTACGTCAAGAACAACGCCGCGTCCGTCGAGAACTGCGCCGGCGGGGACAACTACCGCGTCTACTACAACTCCGGCTACGGCGGTACCTCCCAGTACATCGGCGCCGTCGGCTGGGGCTGCAACTGGGTCAACCTGATCCCCGCGCTGAAGAACAACAACGCCTCCCAGCACTTCGCCTGACCCAAGAAGGACCTGCCTTCCATGAACACCCGAACCCCCGCCGCCCTCGCACTCGCGGCCGCTGCAGCCGTGCTGCTGACCGCGTGCGCCACCCCTGAAACCCAGACCCGTGCGGCCGGCTCCGCCGCCCCCGCTCCGGTCGCCGACACCAAGGCCTTCCCGCCCTTCGCACCCGAGCGGGGCCTGGCAAAGGGTCTGAACCTGCCGCTGGAAACGTATATGCAGGACTACGCCGACACCGTGGCCATCGGCAACGGCAAGCGCCTGCTCGCCCAGAAGTGCATGAAGACCTACGGGCTTGACGTACAACTCCCCGCGTCCGGTCTGAACCCCTCGCCGACTGAGAACGACGCCAACATGGAGCGCCGCTACGGGCTCACCGACCGCGAGACCGCCGCCACCTACGGCTACGGCCTGCCCGGGAGCGAGAAGCCCCGAACAACGCAGCAGACCCCGGGGCTCGACGCGATAGAGATCGAAGTCCTCACCGGCCGCAAGGCACCCACCGGGCAGATCGGGAAGACAGCGCCGCCCCTGCCCTTGGAAGCCCGCGAGAAGGCCCGCGAGAGCTACAACGGCAAGAAGATCCACGAACGCGGCTGCGGCGGATGGGCCGATCAGGAGATCAATGCCCCCACCGCCGACGAACTGACTCGAATCTCTGAGCTGAACGGCACCAGCTTCACCGAGTCGATGAAGACCCCCGCCGTCGCCGCCGCGTTCGAGCACTGGTCGGCCTGCATGACCGGCAAGGGCCATCCCGGCTACAAGGACCCGTTCGTAGCCGCCCGCGCCATCACCCGCCCCGAAGGCGCCCCCGCCGGCCGGCCGGAGATCGATCTGGCCCTTGCGGAGATCGACTGTAAGGCCGAGACCGGCTTGGTCGGAACCTGGTTCGCCGAGGAATCGAAGATTCAAGCGACGATCATCGATGAACAGCGGCCCGTCCTTGATTCGTTCAAGACCAAGAACGAGGCCGCCGTCAACGAGGCCGGCAAGAGAATGGGAGGCTGATCGTGGCCCGTTACAAAGGCGTGGGAGCGGTTCTGCTCATTGGCGGCCTGATCGCCGGCGGCACGGTGTGGGGCGGGGTGACGTTCGCCAGAAGCATGGAAGCCGAGCTCAGCGACCCCCTCACGGTTGCCTCCGCGGCGCCCGCGGAGCGGCCTGTCGGTGACATCCTCACCAGCTCGCAGCGCGCCGCCCTGGGGCGTGACGTCGCCACCGGCAGCGAAGGTGGGGAGCCGGTCGCCACCGCCCACGTGGCGGTATGGGTGGACGAGGACATGCGCCTGGCGAAGGTCCCTGTCGTGCTCACCAACCCCGGTGATGCGCAGCGGCAGGTCGAGATGCGCCTGAGTGTGTACTCCTCACGCGGGGAGGGGGCGCACTCACTGTGGGAGGGAACGGTGGACTCCGGCGGTGAGATATCCCCCCGCAAGTCGGTGGTGACGCACGTGATTGTGCAGGGAGTACGTGACCTGGCGGCGTTGCGGATCGAGCTGCGGCGGACGTCCGGCGAGGGCTGACCTCGCTATACCTTTCCGTGTCCCCGCAAGGGTGCCGCTGGCCTCCGGGCCCGGCAGGACTGTGTCCCCTGTCGAACGGATCGCCTGGGGTCACCCCGGGAACGATGACGTCAGGCGCGCACCGGCTGCCAGGAGCTGGGCCAGGCAGGCGTGGTGGCGTACGCGGTCTCCCGCGTCCGCTCCGCGGAACGCGGACGCCGGCCATCACGGCCTGGAAGCTGGTGCGTCACCCGCCTGGCCTGCGGTGACGTGGAAAGCCAGGGGCCGTGCATGGCTGTTGCTGGCCAGAACGACGGGCTGACCGGCCCGGTGCCCGACATGGCCATCAACGACGTACTGCGGGTGCCTGGTGTCGTCTGCGACCGCCGTGAGCCGTTCGTAGCGCGTGATCTCGCCGTAGGGGCCGCTGAAATCGATCGGCGGGTTCGCGCGGCCGTTCCCACCGAACGAGAAGTAGGCCCCGGAGTCGGAGTCGCCCGATGCCGCGACGTGCATCTCGGCGTCCGTCGGGATCTTGCCGACCAAGGGGTTTTCGGTGCCGTCGCATGCGAGGAGAGCTGCGACCTGGCTCTCAGCCACCGCAACCCGGCCCTGAACGCAGCCCTTGGGCAGGGCCGCCCTTCCATCGCGGCTTCCCGCTCTTGCGCTGCTGGACCGGCACCTGCACCACCTGCGGCCGTCCCCTGCCGACCAGCAGAACCAGAACCCAACGAAGCACTGCTAGACCGTTCCTTTCCTTCGAATCACGGAGAATCGGCCTGGGTGTGGTGAGGCGCGCCGGGCGTGAAAGGGGCAGGGATGGCATTCGTCATGGAGCTTCGTCGAGGGGGCTCTGTGTCCCGGACAGGGCGAAAGGCTGGGCCCCGGCCACCAGCAGGGATGTTGGAGCGGTTGGTCGACGACAACGATGACTTCTGGATGGCCGTTGAGCGGCTCGGCCGGCACAGAGTTCCGAGTCTGGCCCGCATTGATCCGTACGGGGACACCACACTGCGCGGTGAGGCAGTGGACCGGATGGTGCGGGAACTGGAAGGTGCGGATCTCGCCCGCCTGGGGAGCAGCGAGCACGAGGTCGTCGCGGTGCTGCTGGCCTGGGGCCGACGATGCCGTAGCGACCGAGACCTGCGGATCGCCTTCTCCGGCGATTAGACCGTCACTGTCAGATCGATCGGTGCCTGATGTGCAGCGAGGACAGCTCCGGCCCACGCGCCCCGTACCGCAAGCAAAGAGCGGGCCCCGGCAGAGCCCCGGCCACCGCGTCCGTGATGCGGCGGCCGCGCGTAGTACCGGGCGTGTCACAGGTGAGACCACCGGTGCCGGCAGCGCTGTCGGGACCCCGAGTTCGCCACGGCGGGCGGCCCGGCCCGGCTCCCCTCCGTGAACCACCTTCAGGCCTGCGGAGAGTCAGGCCCCGGGGTGGCGGGTGGCTCCGCCCCGGGAGCGGAAGGTGGCTCCCGCGTCCTCGAGCAGGCGGTGTACGCCGCCGTAGGAGCGGCCTGTCTCCTTGGCCAGCGCGCGGATGGATTCGCCGTGCTCATACTTCGTCTTGAGTTCGCTTGCGAGCTTGTCGCGTTCGGGGCCTGACGTGAGCCGTCGGGCCGGTGTCTTGTTCGGCATGAGATGGTTCCTCCCGGACTGGCTGGGGATACTTCCATGATCGCGCACGGCGGTCAGGGCTGCCAGCGGCCGGGCCGCGGTGCAGCGCGTCGGGACCCTGCCGGGGCAGATGACGGGGATGATGACCTCGTTGTGTACGGCTACCACCACACCAAGGGCCCTCGGTCATCGGCGCGCTGCCCGGCCAGCAGAGCCCCTTCGGCCGCCGGCCCGCGCCGGGCGAGGACGCCGCGCGGGAAGCCATCGTGGCCCCGCGGTGCCGCTCAGCTCCCCGCCCACCGTGGTCCCGAGGGGCAGCAGGTCACCCCCGAGGAGCTGATGGCCGTGGCGGTTCGCGAATTCGCGCTTCGCATCGGCGCCGACCAGGCCCGCGCCGCCCTCTGACCGGTTGCCCGGCCCGCCGAGGATCTGCCCCCGGGCAATCAGTGGTGGTACCACCCCAGGGCCATGAGCAGGGCTACGGCGCCGACGTTGGCCAGGGCCACCGTGAGGAAGTACCCGACGGGGGCCTGCGCGGTGATGCCGGATGGCGCAGCGAGTGTGCCGGCCGTCCTGGTCTGCCGCCATACGAAGGCCGCGACCAGAATGCCGCCGAGGGCCAGCAGACTGAGCGCTCCCCATATATCCACGATGTGCAGGGTGTCCAGGCTGACGCCGTAGACGAGGGCGGCGATGCCGCCGGAGCCCAGCAGCACGCCGGGCAGGTCGAAGCGAGCGCCGGTGCTGCCGGGGTGGTCCTGCACCAGGGCTGCCACTCCGGTTACGGCGATCACGGCGAAAGGGATGCTGGCGTACAGGAGCCATTGCCCGCTCACGTCCAGGTGGGGCGCCCCGTGTAGCAACGAGCCGAGGGCTGGGCCGCTGCCCGCGACCGCGACGTAGATTCCGAAGGCCTTGCGGCGTTCCCTTGGTTCGGTGAAGGACATGGATACCAGGCCCGGTACGGACGAGGAGACCAGCGCGGCGAAGGCGCCCTGTAGGCCCCAGATCACGTCCAATGCGCTGGCATGGTCCATGCTGCCGCTGACTGCGGTGGCAATCGCGAAACCCACCAGGCTGATGATCAGCATCCGTTTGCGGCCCACGCGGTCCACGATGCGAGCGCCGAACAGCAACAGCCCGAGGAAGGCGAGCACATAGACGGACTCGGCGACGTCCCACCACCTCGACACGTCGAACGGAGACGCGGCATCGAAGAGCACGACCCACTGCGCCAGAGCGAGGACCAGCAGGCCCCACCAGCGCCTGGGATGCGGGGCCGGCGGGTCCGGGAGGCCGGCCGGTGACGTGGGTGCGCCCCAGACGCCGGGCGGCGGGGTCGGGGATGCGCCGAAGGCGGGCTCGGCCCCGGAGTGCGCGGGGGCTGTCGGGGCGTAGGCGGGCGGCGGGGTCGGAGGCTGGGCAGGGAGGATTCGGGGGTCTGGCCGCGCGGCGGGTGCAGCGGCGGGTGCAGCGGCGGGTGGAGCGGGGGCGTAGTCCAGCAGATGGGCGGCGCGGCGGCCGATCCAGGCCAGTACCGCCCCCGGCAGCCACTCACCGGCCTGCTCGGTCGCCGTGCGGGCCGCCACTTCCTGGGGGGTGGGCCGCTTGGCCGGGTCCTTGTGCAGGCAGGTGCGTACGAGATCGACAAGGCTGTCCGGTACGCCGGTCAGGTCCGGCTCCTCCTCGGCGATCCGGAAGAGGTGGGCGTTCAGGCCGGAGTCGGCGGCGCCGAACAGGAGGCGGCCGGTGGAGGCGTAGACGAGGAGCGCACCGAGGCAGAACACGTCCGACGCCGGGGTGAGTTCGAGTCCTCGTACCTGCTCTGGGGACATGAAGCCGGGCGAGCCGATCAGCATGCCGGTGCGGGTGTGCAGGCTGTCCCCGGTCAGGCTGTCCATCGCCCGCGCGATGCCGAAGTCGATGACGCGGGGGCCGTCCACGGTGACCAGGACGTTGGACGGTTTCAGATCGCGATGGATGAGACCCGCCCCGTGTACGGCTTGCAGGGCGAGGGCGAGCCGGTTGGCGAGGGTACGGACCGACTGCTCGGGCAATGGCCCGAAGTCCTGGCCCACGACGGTGGTCAGGTCGGGCCCCGGTATGTACTGGGTCGCCACCCACGGCACGGCGGCCTCGGTGTCGGCGTCCAGGACGTCGGCCGTCCAGGCTCCGCCCACCCGCCGGGCCGCGGCCACCTCGCGGGCGAACCGCCTGCGGAACTCGGCGTGCTCGGCGTGTTGGGCCTGGACGACCTTGACGGCGACCGTGCGTCCCAGGTCGGAGCGGCCCAGGTAGACCAGGCCCATCCCACCCGCGCCTAGGCGGGCGATCAGACGGTACGGGCCGATGTGCGTGGGGTCTTGCCCCGTCAGCTGTTCCACGGCGGCGGGGTCAACCCTTCAGGTTCGGGCTCAGATGGCGGCACAGCCTCATGAAGAGGTCGAGATTGGGAATCTGGAACACTTTCGCCATCTCCGGAGCCGTCGACCGCCTCTGCGAGCCGTTGAACATCAGGGTGCCGGAGTGGAGGCCGAATTCGGTGATCTCTGGCCAGGCGACCGAGTACTTCTTGTCCGAAACGCCGTGCTGGTCGGCCGTATAGGGGCCGAAGTTGACCCTCTCGCCCTGCTGGATGCGCGCGACCGTCCCGGCTAACTGGGCGCGGGTTACACACTCCTGGATGTGGTCACCCCACATGTGCGGATAGAGGAACCCGGCGCCGTTCACCCACGAGGTGATTCCGAGAGCCGTCTTGTCGGACTTGAACAAGGGGGGCCTGCCGAACCCTATGTTCAGCGCGTTCCCAGCCGGGTCGATCAGCGTCGAGCAAGCGTCTGATGCACCGCCGTTGACGGTGGTGCGGTACTGAAGGACGCGCACGGTCTGCCAGTCGTACGCGGCCGTGTAGCCGTCCGGCGCCGTCACGATCAGACCGCCCTTGAAGAAGTAGAGCCTCCAGTCCCGCCACTTCTTCCACCCGAAGCCCTGCTTCGTCGCCAGCGTGTCAACCCAGTCACCCAAGCCATTCTGGGCGGCGAGAGCAGCGGCGGACGCGGTCGGCCGCTCGGTGCGGATGTGCTCGATCTCGTCCTTGGCCATGTGGCGATCCCCCGGGATAGACAACGGAGATCCCAAGGTAGAACAAACATCCAAGACGCTGGCAGGGATTGCCCAGTATCGATTGCCCAGTATCGATCCTTCCCTGCCCACATCCGGCAGCCCGCAGTGCCAACCCGCGTCCCGACGCCCCCACCGCGGTCTCGCGACGGCGCGGCCCGGCCGGTGCAGGGCGTCAACGTCGACGGCCGTGAATCGTTACTCCCGGCCCGGCGGCCGGTTCTCCCTGGCACGGAGCCGGCGGGGCTCCCCTCCGTGAGCCGGGGAGGCACACCATGGTCCTGGGCAGCAGTCTGCACGTGTCGGACAACATGCTCGTCATCACCATCCACGAGCCCGTCACCACCGAACAGCGCGCCGCCCTGGTCCGCGACATCAATCTCCTGCTCGAGGAACACAAGCCCGCCGGCCTCGTCCTCAGCGTCACCGCCGCAGCCGCAGCCGCCACCGCAGCGACCGTCTCTGTGGTCCTGCGCGTGCACCGCCACTGCACCGACAACGGTCTGCCCATGACCGTCGCCACACCACCCGCCGCGGCCCGCTACCTCATCAAAGCCAACCAGCCCACCCTCCCCGTCCACACCGACACCCACGACGCCCTGCAAGCCGCCCGCACACTCCTGCGACGCTGACACCCACAGCCCCAGCCCCAGCCGGTCAGCGCGCGGCGTGCCTGAGCGGCGCGGGTCAGCCGTTGTTCGCGCGGTCGTAGAGCCGCTGATGCCACTCGTTGCCAGGAGCGGGCCTGCCGGACAGCACGGGGTAGGGCCCGTCTCGATGAGATGCAGCAAGCTCCAGGCCATGCCGTAGCAGTCGTCGGGGCCGAAACAGGAGACGAGAGCCTGAGCCTCTTCCCCAGTGACCGGCCCCGCGATCTGGCGGAGCTGCTGATCACGCCGGCAGATTTCCTCTTCGCTCGCGTCCCAGTCAGGGAGCGGGCCGTCAGAAACGAACGCCTGCACTTCGGGTCTCATGCTCGAATAGTCGGCCGCCACCGCCTCCGTGGGCAAGGCTTCTTCGCAGGTCAGGTGCGTGACGCTACGTGAAGCGATGCCCTCAGTGGGGGAGTCACGTGTCGCCGGGCCCTCGGGCGGGACGTGCCACAGGAGGAGCACACCGCCGGCGTCGGGGTGGGTACAGGCGTGGTCGAGTGCGGTGTCGGTCCGGTGGCTGGTCCAGGACAGGCCGGCCGCGCGGGCGCCGGGGATCCGCGCCCTGCTCCGTCGACTGGCCGACAAGGCCGGAGCCGAGGCCTTCCTGTTGGTGCACCGCCGGCTCAACGAGGAGTTTGCACCTCCACGCCGAGCCCGGCCAGCCGGCCAACGATGTGCGCGGCGAGCGATTCGCGGGCGACATTGAGGTGGCGCAGCTTGGTCTCCGAAGGCCTCGTTGACGGCATCCCTGGCAGCGTGCCACGCCTCGGAGAACGCCTCAGGGTCAACATGCCGGCCGCGACGCAACGCGCCGAAGGTGTCCAGAATGAGCACATGCCATGCCCGCGTGGTCGCGCGCATGCGGGTCAAGCGTTCTGTCGCGGCTATCTGTCGGGCACGTGTCTCGAGAGCCGTGCTCTCGCTCCGCAGCTGCCTGTCTGTCCAGTTCGGCCACCCGTAGCTCGAACTGCTGTTGACGCTGCAGGAGATCCTCCTCGCGACGCTGTTGCGCACGTTCCCGCCCCTCCTGCCGTAGCAACGCCTCCCGCCGCTCTGCCGCCTGCAGTCGGTGCAGCAGCAATGGCCCAAGTACTGCGCCCCCTGCACCAAAGACTGCCCCACCGACTGCCCCGATCAGCGCGTACAGCGCTGCCGCGTCCGCCATGGCGCAGATTCTGCATGGACGCCGTTCCCACTGCGGTACGTGACAAAGAACCCGGCTGTTCTGAACTAGCGGCCTTGAGATGCGCCCCCCTCAATTCCCTCATACTGTTATAAATCGGTCACTAAGAGCGACTTCGAGGGAGATCTCTCATGTCGGTGGAAGAACGGCAAGCCATCGCCGGCAGGGTGATGGCCCTCAGAGAGCTCATGTACGAGGTCGTTGATAGCCGCAGTCCGCTTGTCCCTGAGCCTCTTCGGCCAGGGTTTCAGGCCGCGCTCCGGGACCTCGATGACCGCCGCGCCTTCGAGGAGGTAGTTGCAGCCCTGCAACCGCCTGACATCGAAGAGGCTCTCGACCGTGTCGGTCTGTTGGGGCAGCAATTGGCGCTGAAGCTCACCGTCATCGACTGGGCCTGGGACCGTGCTGATGGAGCATGGCGGCTTGCTCAGCAAGCTGGTTCCCCTGAGGAGCCCGAGGCAGAGGACGCCGCGGCCTTCGACGCTGCGGATCCGCCCGGCGAGTCAGATCCAGGGCGCCGAGCCCGATGGAGGCGTGCTCGCAAGCTCCTGGCCAAGGTGCTCAAGATCATTGACGATCTCTTCGCCAGCCTGATCAAAGCCATTCCCGGTGTTGGGGAACCCATCGTTGAGGCAAAGCAAGCGCTGGAATCAGTCCTCGATCGGTGAGGCGTCAGGTGATCCTTGCGGCAATGTCACCGTACGCGGGCATCCCCGGTTGACTGTTTTTCGGTTTCGTGACCCCTGCGCATCTGGTTCGATCCCAGCAACCGGTTGGCCGGGCCGAACATAGCCCGCGCCACGTGGTAGCTCAACGGCCGAAACGGAGCATCCACCACACCCACCGCCCCGGCCCCCGCGGCACCCCTGCCCGTCACGCCTCCTCCTGGTACAGCCGCAGCCACACGAACGCGTCCGCCGACGACGGCACGTGCTGATACGCCGAGCGGGTAGGGAGTGCGGGGGGGGAGGGGAGACCGATGGCCGTGTAGAAGGTGGCCAGGGCACGGACCTGCAAGCCGCGGCAGGGCCCGGTGGCCGCTGCCGAACGGGCGGGCCTGTCGCCCGGCGGCTGCTATTCCTCCGGCCAGACCTGCGGGTCCTTGCCGCCTCGGACCCGCCTCTGTCCCGAGAAGGCGGGCCACACCGGTCCTGGACAGCGCGGAGCTGCGCCCAGGCCGAGTCGGAGCGCTTCTGCTAGCGGATCAAGTCATCAGCGAGTTCGGTATGAGCCAGGCCGGATCGCAGAACCCGCCACTGACAACGGCGGTCCTGTCTCAGCAATCCTTGATCGATCTCGCCGAAAACAGCCCTTCCAGGTTCGTGGCACTCAGGTGCGTGAGTGGCTCCTGGCCGCAGGGCAGGCATGCTGACGTGCAGGTATTGTCGAAATCGTGATCCAAACGTCCTTCGATCGCACGTACGATGCTCGGCATGCTCACCTCGTCCGTGGACACCACCTCGCAAAGCTTCGCCCTCGGCCAGGTGACCGGAGTCCTGTCTGTCGCCCTCATCGGCATCGTGCTGCTCTGGAAACTGACCGGCACCTGGCGCGCTCCCTCAACGCCGCCTGGCGGTGACCCCGCCGAAACCGCCCGGACCGAATCCCAGCGCCGCCTGATCGTCATCGGCGCCACCGTGCTGATCGCCGCCGTCGCCGGGGTGCAGGCCACGGTCTCCTACAACCCCGAGCCCCGAGCCTCCGAGGCCACTGCGGCTGCGGCCGTGCCGGCCGATCCGGCCAACACGGACGCCAGCGCACCGCGCTCCATCGCCTTGCCGGACGGTTTCGCGGACTACCGGCTGATGACCGGCGCGGCCGAGGAGCGGACGGCAGCCGAGGTCATGGCCGGGCGCAAGAAGCTGCCCGAGGGTACGAAAGTGGGGTACTACGACAGGGGCGGGGATGAGAACCTCGAGCTCGTCGTCCTCGTCCGCAGCGTGCAGTGGGACCCCAAGCTGTATGAGGAGAAGGCGAGGGACTCGATCTCGCAGGAGTTCATCAACTTCTTCGCCGGCGCCAAGGCCCGCGAGGTGACCGGCTTCGAGGCGGGGCCCCACGGCGGGCGCCTCAGCTGCGGCCTCTCCCAAGGCACCGTCGGTGACCAGGCCGTGTGTGCGTGGAGCGACGCCACCACCTTCGCCGCCGTACGGTTCGTCCGGGAAGCCGACCTCGCAGCCGCCGCCAAGACCACCCTCACCCTCCGCAACACCGCCACGCACTGACCACAGCCGCCCTCCCACGACACCCGCCTGCACCACGCCCGCCCCCAGACTCTGTCGGGCACTCAGACAGCATCACGTGGGCGTCAGCTTGTCGCTATCGTCCGGCTTCGGTGGATGGGCGGGCAGCGACGGACGTACCCGGCAGGGGCGGTTCGGCTGCTTAGTTCTGGCGGGCGCCTTGGACGATGCGGCCGACGATGGCCGCGGCCTGCTCTGGGTGCCCGTCCAGCCAGGTGCCGAGATGTTCCCGTACGGCATCGGCGACGCTGGTGCGCACTGCGTCGCCGTCCAGCACGCCGCGTGTGGAACCCGTGAACTCGGGCCGGTCATGTTTCACCGACACGACCGCCGTCAGACCGTCGCCGATCTGGTCGGGGCTGAGATCGGGGGCTTCCTCCGTCCCGGCACACCCTGTACTGCCGTCGGTCATCTGCGGCGCCGGCCAGGTGCCCTGCTCCGCCGAAGTTGTCACGTGCCCGGCGGGCGGCTGGCGAATGCCAGTACGTGTGCGGAGCCGTGTGACCATCTCATGATCGTTTCGTTGGGTGTGGTGTGGGACAACGACACCACGGCGGGACGGCTGTGCGGCAAGTCGAGGCCGTCGTCGTCGAGCGCTACCCGCGCTGGATGCGCCTTGCCTATCTGACGCTTCCGGCCAAGCTCGGCCGGCACACGCGCGTGCTACGCGCCCACCGCGCGGTGCAGCAGTCGCTGTACCCGGCCAGCCGGCGGGCCGCCCGGGGCGAGGACCCGCTCGACGCACTGCGTACGGAAGTGGTGCGGCGGGCGGCCGGGCGGATGCTGCCGTTGCCTCCGTGGGTGGGTGTCTGGGGGCTGCGGATCTGGCCCAGCGCCGAGGGTCTGGACGAGGCATCCCAGGACCTGGCCGCGCTGTCCGCCTTCGCGCGGGCCGCGCACGTGCTGTGCCGGTGGGAAGGCCTGTCCGAGGAGACTGCGGCCCGGATCCTGGCCTCGGCCGGGGCTCCGGATCCGGTGGGGGCGGTACGTGGCGGTGTCGCCGTCGTTCCGCAGGCCGCGGCGGGCGGCGATCGGGACGCGGTCATGTATCCCGGGCACGTGCACACCCGCCCCGCAGACCTGCTTCTGCGCCGGACCCGGGTGCGGACCGGCTGGGCGGGGCTCGGCGCACTGGCGCTGTGCGCGGCCGTGGCCACGGCGTCCGGGGGCGGCGGGGCTCCTGCGCCGGTTCCGAAAGCCGGTGCGCCCGCCGCCCTGGCCGCCCTCGACCCGGGGCGGCTGGTACGGGTGCCCGGCCGGGTGTGGTCCGACACCGGCCGCTTGGACTTCACGGCCTGGCCTGCCCGCGGGGGCCGCACGGCTGACCGGGCACTGCTCACCCGTGCCCTCGCCACCTGGGGCACGCCACCCGCCGGCACCGCCATCACCGCCGCACCCGCCACGGCGACCCGACCGCCCCTGCAATCACCACAGTTGCTGTACGCCGGGCAGCCGGGGAAAGGTGTCTCCGTCGTAGTGCTCCTGGACGCCGACCGCAGGCTCGTTCGCTACACGGAGCATGGCACTGCCCGGAGTCTGGACTTCGCCCGGACGGACGACGCGAACGTCACGACCGCGGCCTCGCTCGTCCTCCGGCGCGGCAGTGGCAACGCCGAAGCCGGACCGGTGGTGCAGTTGCTGGCGCCGTGGATCGCCACCGCCGCGGTCCGCGACTTGGGCGCACCCGCAACTCCGCCGCGTCCGCTGCCGATCGGCGCCGACGGCACCGTCACGTCGCAGGTCGGGAGCGGAGCGGGCTGTGGAATGGAACCCGCGCTGGAGATGGCGTCATCGGCGCGGATCGTGGAGAAGCACGCGTTCCTCCTCGCCGATCTGGGAGGCCTGATGCCGGTGCACCTGACGTACACGCCGCTGCCGGAGGCCGCCGGGGCGGTACATGTCCGCCAGCCCCGCGAGGCCACTGGCAAGGCTGCTCTGGAGCGCTGGGGCCGAGAGGCCTGCGTACTGCGGGAGGTGGACGGGCAAGCGGTCCGGTCCGTCAATCTGTGGGACTTCTCGCGTGCCGACCTGCCGGAAGGAGCCGGTCAGGCACTGTGGTCATGCGTCCGGGCAACGCACTGGACCGGCCGGGGTGACGTGACGGTCAGCGTCCGGCCTCCCGGCGGCGAACCGGTGACGGCGGCCAGGGTGCCGGAGACCGCTGCGTGCGGCCGCTTCGGGCAGCACGTGCTCGCGGGCGCCGTCTGGCGAGCCCCGTCCGGCCGCGCCTACCAGCTGGCCGCCGGCAGTCGTGAGGTGGCCGAGATCACCGCGTCCGGCTCGGTCCGCGCCCGCGCCACGGGCCGTACGTTCGCCGCACCTGCCGCCCCGCCCGGCGCCGCGCCGCCCGTCCTGACCGCCCACCTGCACAGCGGTACGTCCCTCACCGCGCTGGACGGAGCGAGCGGGGGGCGGGACTAGCGAATCCGGTACCCCGGCCATTCTGGAACCTCCCCGTTGATGTCAATCGGCGTGTGCGGTGGGCGGTCGAGGTGACCGAGCTGGCCTGCGGGAACCCTCACCCGCTTCCAGCCGCGGGGGCCCTGCCGCATAGGCGGGCATGGGGCGGGAGTTGGCGTCACCGTTTTCAACCAAGTGATCGTGTTGCAGTGTGCGATGACCGCACGTTGAACCCGAGGCTCAGTGCGTGCCAGGTGAGTTCCCGGGCATGAGGCCGGGCGGGAGGGACGGCAGGCTCGCGCTCCCGCCTGTGGCGGCAGAGCCGAGGGTGCTTTCCGAGCAGAGGCCGAAGACAGTGATGTCCACGGGGAAGCTGCCTGTGTTCCTGCCCGCGACCGACCACTGCTGGGGCCGGCTGTCGTGGGGGAAGCGGGGGCTGCTGCGGCTCAGGACGAAGGTGCTGTCCGGGTTACCAGTGTTCGAGGAGACGAAACTACCGCCCCCGGTGACCAGTTCCCCGGCTGGGCAATCAGGCGTGTTGGCGATTCCGGTCTGCCCGGGCGCCAGGCGCACCCCGCCGGCGACTACGTGCGTTACGGCTTTCCGAGAGCTTGCCGAGTCAGACTCCATTGGGCGTGCGGCGGCAACTCCTGCGCCGACGCCGAGGACCGCAACGACGACCAGAGCGGCCAGGCGGGTGTGTGTCATGACGACCTTCCGTACAGACGATGGACGGTGTCCGTCGTTTCCACCGGGACGTCATAGATGCACGGCTTCACGCAAACGTCGTAAGCAGAATCGATCTACCCAGGTCTGACCGGGTGAAGGCCGTGTACCACTGGGCCCGGTGGCAGCCTGGGACGAACCCGGGAGTCTCCCCTCACTGCCGACGAAGCCCCAGCCCTTGATCGGGAAGGCGTACAGGACGCGCTTGACGTCATTGGAGGCGCAGGAGGAGGCGATGCACAGGCCGTTGCCGAAGTCACCGGTGAACTTCCAGTACGCGTTGTCCTGCCAGTAGCGGGAGATGCCTGCCCAGCCGTTGGCGCGGGGCGTCTGGATGTTCGGGTCGATCAGGACCGGGAAGACCGTGCTGGGCGAGTCCAGCAGGGCCTGGTCCGGAGTGAGGACGAGGCTCTTCTGGTCGGCGGGCACGGAGACCTTGACGGCCGCAGCGTGTCCGGCTTGCGGGTTCGCCGTGAAAGCTGCCCCGGGAGCCGACCTCAGCGCGGCGCCGCCCGTCGGGCCCTGTACGGCAGCCTCCGGCACGGCAGAGGAAACCACCGCACCCTCGGCCTGGCCGGCCGCGGAGTCGAACATGACCGGCTTGGGCGCCTCGAAGACCGTCCCGCCTGCGGAGTCGGTCATCTTCAGGGCACCGTCTGAGCCCTGGCGCGTGGTCAGGCCCGGCGCGGAGAGCCCCAGCTTGAGCTGGTCCAGCTGCGGGTTCTTTGCCGCGACCGGCGTCTTGACCACGATCAGCTGGGTGAACCCGGTCTCGGTGGCTGTCAGCCGCAGGTCCACGTCGGGCAGAATCGAGCGGTACTCAGCGGTGTTCCCGTCCAGCACGGGGGCGGGCAGCGGCTTGGGCCAAGTCAGCTTTACTTCCTTGCCCGCCTGCGCGATACGGACCAGGGGCTGGCTGCCACCGCCGGAGAAGACAAGGTCGGGCAGCGTCGCGCCCGGGACCACGCTGCCGTCGTCCGCCTTGCGCAACGTGGTGTCGATGTCGTGCCATTCACCGCCCTTGAGCGTGCGCACGGGCTTGGTGTACATGGTGGCGACGAGAGAGCCGTCCGGCTTCGCGACCACGTCGCCGGTCTCCCGGCGCATCGCGGCGACTGCCACGTCCTTGCCGGTCTTCCTGGCTTCCGCCAGGGCAAACGTCTCCGGCGTGTCCTGCGGAGCGGCGCTGCCATCGGCCCTGGAGGCGGGCGGTGCAGCCACGGCAGGGTCGGTCGGCAGCAGACTGGTCAGGGCCACGCCGGCGACAACGCCGAAGACAGCAAGACGTGTTGCGGCGCGTCCGCGCCGCCGAAGGAGCCGGGAGCTCCGGTCCGGATGTGCCGTGGCATCCCCCGTCGGTCTCCGGAAAACGCGGGACTGGCCTCCGGCTGGTGCCGGAGGCCAGTCCACTGCGGGGTCGTCGGCCGGGTACCCGTGCCGAGCGCAGGTCAGCTGAGAGTGTTCAGCATCGCTTCTTCGACGTGGTCGGCGGCGTTGCGGTGGCCCAGGGCGTTGGGGTGCACGAAGGACAGCTGGTCAGGGAGGGTGACGAAGCCTTCGACCCACTTGCTGTCGTCACAGACGCTGTGGTCCCGGGAGGAGGTGTAGAGGCTCACGAAGCTGGCGGAGTCCTGTGTGCCGGTGGAGTCTTCGATGGCCTTGTTGAGGGGCTCCAGGACGTCCTGGCGCAGCCAGGCCAGGTCGCCCTGGGTGATCGTGCCGAACTGCGTCAGGTCGCCGAAGCTGCACTTGGAGGCGTCCCGAGGGATGACCGTGGGGTAGCCGACGGCCAGGATCTTCGCGTGCGGGGCGCGCTGGTGGAGCACGGCGAGCATCCGGTCGTAGTCATTGCGTACGGTCTTCAGCCGGTCCGGGACGTCGGCGGCCAGGGCGTCCTTGCACGGGGTGCCCTTGCCGTCGTTTTCGCCGCCCAGCTGCGCGCACTTGGTGAGGAAGTCGGCGAAACCGAGGGAGTTTCCGCCCACGCCGACGGTGATGACGTCCGTGTCCGCGCCTACCGCCTCGGACTGAGGGGGAACTGCGGGAAAGGGGTAGTCCGGGTCCTCGGAGATGGGCGGCAGGTGACGGCCGATCGGGTTCTGGGGTGTGTCGGTGACGTTCTCAATGGTGGCGGCGCCGCAGCTGACGTTGGTCAGCTCGAACAGTCCGCCGAGATCGCGGTCGATGACCTGGGGGTAGGACCGGTCGGTGCGTTCACAGCCGTCGCGCGGGACTTCGAAGGTGTTGCCCGCGGCCCGGATGACCCCGGCGGTGTATGAGTCGCCCAGGGCGACCCACTGCTGCTGCTCGGCCGCTGCGGCGGGGTGCGCCCCGGCGAACTGGGCGGGGACGGCGGCGCCTGCGGTGAGAACTGCGGCCGAGCCGAGCAGGGCCAGACGAATGCGGAAGCGGGTCACGATTCCTCCATGGATACGGTGTTGACGTCGCCTTTGACCCTAAGGAGGTAGTCACTAAACGCACTAGATCCAATACAGACAGTCACAACTTGCGGTGGGGCGCGCCCACGCGCGGGTGACGGGGATTCAGCGTGTTGACTGCTTGAACACTCTTGGCGACCGCTGCCGCGTGCTTCGTGCACAGCACAGGAAGGTTCTTGATCGACTGCAAGGTCCCTACTGAAACAGGTCCTCCCGGTGGCTGTCTTGTTCTCGATCACCGGCCAGCTCGACCTCCGGCATGCCAAAAGGTCCCGGCCCTCCGGCACCGTCAAAGCCACCGTCGTGGCCAGGGCGGGGAGGAAGGCTTGCAGGTAGCAGCGAGGTCGGTGAACTCTGGCGCCGCGGGACTGCGCCGGCTATCGGCGGAGGGAACGACGGCTCGAGCACGCCAGTGCCAGAGTGACCCTGTTTCACGGGGTCCAGGCCTGCGGCCCGTTGGGCGGGTCCGGTCCGCTCCCGCACCCCGGTCCTTCCGGCTCCGCCCCCAGGACCAGCCCACTCCGCGGGCGGCCGGCGGAGGAGCCGGGGCCCCTGCCGGCTCCCGACCCGCTCGGCCTCACCAGCGCTCCGGCCCGCCGCCCCTCTGAACGCGCAGCGTCCCGGCTACTCGGTCCGGTCAACGCGCACCGCGACCGGTCACCCTGCGGCGGCCAGGCGGCGCCGAAGCTCCTCTTCCGAGACATCTTCCAGATGGGTCAGAAATACCCACATGTGGCCCGAGGGATCCCTGAGGATGACGGTGCGGTCACCGTGGAACATGTCTGTCGGCGGCTGGAGGATCTCTGCGCCGGCAGCCTCTGCGCGCTCCGCCAGGCTGTCGACGTCCGCCACGAAAACGTGCAGCGTGACGGACGTACCTCCGCTGAGCGAGGTCGGCGCGGTGAAGGAGCCTGCCTCGGCCTCGTCCACGCTGGCGTCGCCCAGCATCAGCACCGACCGTCCTATGGTGATCTCGGCGTGCAGAATCCCGCCGCCAGGAGCGTCGATCCGGAAGTCCTCACGGGCGCCGAAGCCCCGCTGGTAGAAATCGATTGCTGCGGCGGCGTCGTCGACCATGATGTGCGGGATCACCGCATGGCGGTAACGGTCGGGAATCTCGATGTGGGCTGCGCTCTCGGCCATGGCGAACCTCCTTGAACGGCACCGCTGGTCAGTTCCTGCGGCTCTGGAACGAACCTAGAAGCTCAAGTTTGGTTCAGGTCAAGCGGCGATGTGACCACTACAGGTGCCCGCTTGCAGGGCGCCTGCCTGCTTCGCTTACCGCTGGCCGGCAACCCCGGCACCAGATGAATGCGAATCACCTTGGAGTCGTCCTTGGGAGCAGCGAGAACTCCACCTCACATCAGGGCGGCGGGGGGAGGGTACCTTCCAGCATCCGGGTGACACGCTCCCCCGTCTCCTCGGGCGTCCCCGTGCCGTCGAGGCCGAGGCGTTCGGCGAGGTCCCGGATGTGGAGTTGCGCGGCGGACTCCAGGAGCAGGGCGTACAGGTCTGTCGCGGCCCGGCAGCCCCGGTGGCCGCTGAGGAAGAGGACGGCTGCCACCGCCGCCGCGGGCCACCAGACGAGGGCGAGTACCAGGCAGAGGACTGCCCATGCTGTCCGTGCGGTGGCGCGGTTGATGCCTTGGCCGGCGGCCGTGATCTCGGACCGAGCGCTGTCGGGCAGGATGAGCCACACATGGGGCCAGACGACATCGAGCTGGAGGTGGAAGTCCCGCTCCAGGCGAATCGCCGCCGCGTGCAACCGGTCACCGCACCACGTGGGGCGGTCGGGACGTTCGGCACTGATGCGACTCATCGCTCTGTATGCGGCATGTCGTTCGGATGAATCGGTCCGCTCACCACGGACCGCTCCATCGAGGGCGTCGCGGCGCAACTGATGCCAGGCGGCGGCCCTGGTCGTCCAGCTCTCCTGGCGACGCCTGACCAACCGGCTGACGTACCGGCGCAGCGGCGACGGCCAGTCGCGCCAGTCCGCGGCCAGCGTGGCGCGTTCCACCAAGGCGGAGAGCGAGCGGGCGACGAGACCGACGGCTGCCGAACCGGCCAGGACGGCGACCAATGACATGATCTGCCCGCCCAGGGTGCCTGCGGCGGGGGTGCTCGCCCAGGCCGTGATCCGGTCGATCAGGAACGGCAGATCGAAGGGCCGATTGTGGCCGAGGGTGTGCGCGACGACGGCCAGGGCGAGATACAGCGCGCCCGGCAACACCAGTACGGAGAACCATCGCTCGGCGAGCCGTTTTCCAAGTTCGGAGAGGAAGCTGTTGACCATCATCACAACCGGGCGCGACGCAGGCCGGCGCTGCTGATCGTGCAGGTGGGCACGGCCTGTGAACCCTGCGGCATCCAGTTTCTGGCGCACCTCGCCTGCGGGCACAGGTAGACCGTCTCACCGGGGCCAGTGGAGGTGATCCCCACAGGGCGCGGACCACGGACGGGCCGGTGCGCTTCGTTGCCGTAGCCGTCCAGGCCGTGGGCGTCCCCGTCGGCTTGGAGCGCGGCATGCAGATCATTGAGCGGCGCATCGAGGTCTCCGCCACGGAGCACGGCAGCCAGAACCCGCTCCAGGGGTTCCGCGTCGCCCCGTGCTCCTGCATGGAGCTCTGCTCTGATCTCCTCCTGGTGCTCGCAGACGGCGGCCGTCCTGGTTCTCGTACGCTCGGCAACTTCGTCCGGTCGGTCGGCCACGGAGCTCCTTCGGTTCGTGCGTACGGCCAGGAGTGCTGACGCCAACTCCATCACGTCCAGCCATTGTTGCGCTTAGCCTTCAGACAAATCGGAGAGATGTCGGGGGCGATGTGTGGGAGGGACTACGGGCGGCGGCAGTGGCGAGGCTCCGTCTGATCGCCGACGTGCATGACAGCGCCGCATCTGCTGGTCCCGCTCAGGGGCCGCAGGCCGTCGCGGAAGCCGAACAGCTCGCGCAGCTCCTGGTGGAGGGACGGATCACGCCGCGCGGTCAACCCGGCCGCGCGACCCGCATGTTCGACCTGGGGAACGTACTGCTCGAGCGGTTTCAGGACGCCGCCGGCGACGCGGCCGAACTGGACGCCACCGTAGACGTCTTCCGCGTCGCAGTGCGGTGCACCCCGACCCATCATCCCCGGCGTGCGGACCATCTGACGAATCTCGGGACATCGCTGTACGCGCGGTTCGACCGGGACGGGGACCGGGCCGACTTGGAGACAGCCGTGGACGTCCTGCGCATCGCCGTCCAGGTGTGCCCGGCCGGCCACGCGGACGAACCGATGTACCTGTCGAATCTGGGCCGTGTGCTGCAGACGCGCTTCGACGAGACCGGCGACCTGGCAGATCTCGAACATGCCATCGAAGTATCGCGCCAAGCGGCTGCCGGCACACCGCCCGGCCATCCCAGCCGAGCGTCGCGCCTGACGACCTGGGGGCTGGCCAAGCAGACCCGCGGTGAGCGAACGGGCAATACGGCCGACTCGGACGCGGCCACCGGGATTCTGCGCGAAGCAGCTGAGCACACACCGCCTGAGCACCCCAAGCGGGCCGACCGGCTGACCAATCTCGGGAACGCGTTGTGGTCGGAGTCGAAACGGAGTGGGGCCCTCGGCCCGTTGAACGCCGGTATCGACGCGCTCAAGGCCGCAGTCGCTGCCGCTCCGGCCGACGATCCGGACCCAGGGATGTACATGTCCAACCTGGGGCGGGCCTTGCGCACGCGGTTTGACCTCACCGGGGACAGGGCGGACCTGGACGCGGCTGTCGACTGCTTGCGCACGGCGGAACAGCACACTCCACGGCACCATCCTGCGCGCGGCGGCCGGCAGGCGGCCCTGGGCGGCGCGCTGGCTGCCCGGTTCTCACAGACGGACGAAACGGCGGATCTGGACGCGGCCATCGCACTCCTGCGCGAGTCCGCTGACGCGACCCCGCCCGAACACCCGCTTCACACCTACCGGTTGACCGCTCTGGCCGGCGAGCTACACAACCGCTTCGACCGGACCGGGAACCTGCCGGATCTGGACACTGCCGTCTCCCTGTTCCGCACGGCCTTGCGCGCGACCCCACCCGAACACGAGGAGCGAAGAACCCGACTCACCAATCTCGGCGGAGCGCTCAGCTCGCGGTTCCTGAGACGCGGCGACGCGGACGACCTGAGGGCGAGCATCGAAGCGTTGCGCGAGGCGGCCGAGACGTGCCCCGACGACGATCCCGGACGGCCGATGTACACGGCCAATCTCGGCAGCGGACTCCTGTCGCGGTTCGAGCGGACCGGTGCCCTCGCAGATCTGGACGCGGCTGTCGACCTTCTGCGCGAAGCACTGCGCCAGACCGCGGACGAGGACCCGAAACGGGCCACTCGTTCATCGTCGTTGGGCAGTGCGCTGCACGAACGCTTCGATCGCACCGGGAGCATGACGGACCTACGGGCGGCCGTCGACGCCAAACAGGAGACGTTGAGGAGAACCCCGCCCGGCCATCCCGACCGAGCCCTGCGACAAGCAGCCTTGGGCAGTGTGCTGCAGTCACGCTTCGAACGCACTGGCGACCTTTCCGACCTGTACGCGGCCGTAGAACACAAACGACTGGCAATCCAGGACATACCGGCCGACCACCCCCTGCGTGCCGCCCTGCTGTCCACTCTGGGCAGCACGCTGATGTCCCAGTACAAGCACACCGGCGCATTGTCCGACCTGGACGCGGCCATCGAGGCCAAGGATCGCGCGCTCCAGGACACGCCCGCCGGCCATCCGGACCGGACCGGGCGGCTGACCAACCTCGCGATTTCTCTGCAGGACCGGTCCGAGCACGTCGGGAACGCCGCAGACCTGGACTCGGCCGTCGCTCTCGCGCGCACTGCGGTTGCCGAAAGCCAGGACGGCTCGCCCTACCAACTGCTCTACTGGGCCAACCTGGGACGCGCGCTGCAGTCGCGCTTCGAGCGCACCGGGGACACCGCGGACCGTGATGGGGCGGTGGCCGCGCAGATCGCGGCGTGGCAGGTGACTGCGGCCGCGCCCTCGGCCCGCGCCAAAGCAGCATGGCGGGCTGCCAGGCTGCTCGCACCGGTGGACGCCGAGCGGGCGGCGGACATGGCGGAGGCAGCGGTTCTCTTGCTGCCCGAGGTAGCACCGCGCCGCCTGGAGCGATCGGACCAGCAGCACGCGATCGGCGGCCTGTCCGGGCTGTCCGCCGACGCTGCAGCACTGGTCCTCTCCAGCACCCGGGGTACGGCCGGGCAGCGAGCCACCCGCGCCCTGCGGCTGTTGGAAACCGGGCGGGCCGTGCTGCTCAGCCAGGCGTTCGACGCCCGCGACGACCTCGCCGCCCTGCGACAGCGTCATCCCGAACTCGCCCGCAGGTTCGCGGAGCTGCGGAACGCTCTCGACCGGGCCACCCCGGAGAACGACCCGACGTACGCGGAGGGCCGGGACGCTGAGCACACGGCACGCGACCGTCACCGACTGGCCCATGACTTCGGCGAACTCCGAGCCGAGATCCGCTCACTGCCCGGCTTCGCCTTCTTCGGGATGCCTCCCCGTGCGGAGGAGCTCCTCGCCGAAGCCGGGGAAGGGCCCGTGGTGGTCTTCAACATCAGTCACCGCCGCAGCGGCGCCCTGCTGCTCGCGCCTTCAGGGGTGACGTACATGGACCTACCAGACCTCACTCAGACCCTCGTGTCGGAGAAGGCCGCCGTTTTCGGCGCGGCGCTGCGCGGAGCCGTTGAGGGCAAGACGGGAAGCGCGCGGCGCGGCGCGCAGGCCACGCTGGTGGAAGTACTGCAATGGCTGTGGGACGCGGCCGCAGGGCCGGTGCTGGACGCACTGGGATTCGACCGGCAGCCGGAGCAGGAGTGGCCTCGGCTGTGGTGGTCTCCGGGCGGGCTGCTCGGGATGCTGCCCCTGCACGCTGCCGGCCATCACACGGACCCTCCGCAGGAACCCGGGCGGCGTACGGTCATGGACCGGGTGGTGTCCTCCCACACACCCACCCTGCGTGCGCTGCGGTACGCCCGGGAGCGCGTCAGGGGCCAGGCGGTTCAGCAGGCAGGCGATACACGCGGATTGATCGTCGCCATGCCCACCACGCCGGGTCTGCCAGGTCTCGGCCGGCTGGACCACGTGGACGAGGAGACGCAGATGCTGCACCGGATGCTGCCCGCCTCCGTGCTGCTGCGGGAACCTGACCGGCGAGGACCGGCCGACTCTGGGGAGCTGCCGGCCCCTTCGGGACCGGAGGGCGAGGCGGAACGGCCGGGGAGCGACCGATCCGATGACACCGGTGCCGCACGGACTCCGACGAAGGCCAACGTGCTGGGTCAGCTTCCCGGTTGTGCTGTCGCGCACTTCGCCTGTCACGGCTCCGGCCATCCCACCGACCCCTCGCGCAGCCTGCTTCTGCTGCATGACCACGCAGAGGACCCCTTCACCGTCGCCGGCCTCGCCGCCGTGGAACTGTCCCGTGCCCAATTGGCCTATCTGTCCGCATGCCGCACCGCCTCGGCCGAGGCCGACCGTTTGGCGGACGAGGCCATCCACCTGGCCTCCGCATTCCAGCTTGCCGGGTTCCCGCACGTCATCGGCACCCTGTGGGAGGTCAGCGACCACCTCGCCGCCACGATCGCCAGGACGTTCTACGCCTCACTGCGCACCCCGGACGGACTACTCGACACGCATGGGTCGGCTCGCGCCCTGCATGCCGCTGTGCGCCGAGCCCGCGACGGTGACGATATGCCCGGTGGCTACGACCGGACCCGCACCCCGTACCTGTGGGCCGCCTACCTCCACACCGGCGCCTGACCATCAGGGCCTGCCGGCGAACAGGCAGCGCTCAGCGCTACCGCGAGCGGGATGCCTCGGCCGTCGGTCAGGATGCGGTGCTCGCTGCCCGGCCGTGCACGGTCGACCGGGCTAGACCCGCCGAGCCGAGGTTCCCAGTCAGGCACCGAGACCAAAGATGTGGGCCACCCCTCCGGGGAGGATGACGGCCCGCAGTTCAGGACATCTCGGTGGCAGGCGATTCGAACATCCGGTGGTCGGCGTCAGGACAGGCGTTCTGTGGCTTTCGACATTGAGCCGCGTGTCATAGCCACCATCCCACCGCCACGATCAACGTCGGGCTCCGGTCAGATCAGGCGTTAGACCGGGAACGTTCGCCGGGTTGGTAGTTGTGCTGGTCACCACTCGGGAGCGGGGGCTGGCGTACCCGCCACCAGGGCCTCCACCTGGGGCCGCAGCGTGGCCTCCGCGCACAACGCGAAGTGATCGGTCCGGCGCAGATCGAACATCCCCCGCACGCCATGCCGCCGCGCGTGCGCGACCAGATCGTTGAAGTGCGTCTCGAAGCGGGTGGAGAAATGGATCCGCACCGGGCCCGCGCACACCGACCGCAGCCGCTCGCACCGGCGCACGAACCGCTCGTAGGACCCCACCTCCTCCGCGTCCTCCCACACCTCGCCCGCATGCCGGCACACCTGCGCCAGGTCCTTCCCGACGATCCGGTGCAGGTAGTCGCAGAAGTTCGCGAAGGCGTCGAGGTCGCGGGTCCCCGCCACGATCCCGCGCAACGCCGCCGCCGGATCGGACAGGTCCAAGCCGGCCAGTGCCCGGGTGACAGGGAGAGTGGACCGGTTCATGTTCGGATCCAACAGCAACACCCCGGCGAGCGAGGGCCGCTGCTCCGGGCGCTCCGCCCAGCGCTCGGCCAGGCGCAACACGGTGTCGGCCCCGTACGAGAACCCCACGAGCACGAGCCGTTTGCCGGGGTAGCGCCGGGCGAGCGCCCGGATGGCGCCCTCGATCAACTCGGTATGCGTGGCAAGGCCGATCGGCCGGTAGCGCGCGTCCCGCGCCTCTTCCGGATGGTGCCCGAACGCCGTCAACGCGACGGTGTGCGGCCGGGCCGAGGCCATGAACGGGCGGAACTCCGAGGCGTCCGTGGCCAGACCGTGCAGCAGAACCACCAGGTCGCGCGAAGTCGTGGCTCGCTCCAGGTAGCGCAGCCGACGCCCGAAAACCATGTGGTCCGCAGGCAGGTCCACGTCGAAGTCGTCGGCACTGATCTCGAAGGAACCCTCTACCACCACGGGGCCCGCTTCCCGACCGCCCGCACCCACCCTGCTGGCGCTCCACCACCCGAGGCCGAAGCCGGCGCCCGCGGCGAGGAGCACTACACCGGCCGGCGCGACGGCATGCGCCCCGACCCAGGCGAGCACGGCGCGGGCCTCATCCGCGTAGATCCCGATCAAGATCCCCAGTGCGCCCCCGACCCCGGCCAGAGCCGCACGCGCGCGGGTCACCATGCCGGTGGTGGGTCCCGGCCCCGGAGCCGTCATCGCGTGCCCCGCGGCCCCGCCGACGCCCGCACCCCTGTCCGTTTCATCGCCCCGTCACCCCCGTCTTCCGCGCCGCGGCCCCCGTCGCACCGGTGTTCGCTCCCCTTACCCCTGGGGCGGGCGGGCGAAGCCCTTCCGGTTACGGGGAGCCTCAGGCAGGGGGTTGGGCCGGCCGGACCAGCAGGAGGTGTCGGTCGCACCGCGCGTTCCTGCTGGAGCGTGCTCTTCGAAGGCGACGAGCTAGGCAAGTGGTTGGCACGGCAGAAGCAGGTCTCCGACACCAAAAGCCGGAGCGAGAAGCTCACCGCCGCCGCCCGGCTCACGGCCCTCGCAGTACTCCTCTCCGCCGGCCTCAGTAGCGGGTCAGACCCTGCCAAAAACGCGAGGGAAAGGCACCTCAGGACCAGCCGAGAACACCCGCCGCACGCCTTCCACTGGACCTTTGCGATGCTCCGGTCCCAGCAGCGACCCTCCAGGCCGGCGGCCTCGGCAAAGCCGTCGACGCGACCACCTGTGACCTCATCACATAGGGCCTGACCTGCACATTTACCTCCAGATATCTAGGATGGGCATGCACCGGCGGCAGCGTGGAAGCAGCTTCGGCTGCCTCGGCGACCTCGACCCACCACCATGCTCAGGACAGCCCAGGGAGGGTGCTTCATGACCGAAACCGGCAACCCCAGTCAGCACGCGAACGTCAATCAGTACAGCGGCAGCCACATCCAGATACTCGAAGGCCTCGAAGCCGTGCGCAGGCGTCCCGGCATGTACATCGGCTCGACCGGCGAACACGGCCTGCACCACATGGTGTACGAGGTCGTCTCCTACGCCGTCAACGAGCACCTGGCCGGACACGCCGACGTCATCGACGTCACGATCACCGCGGACGGCGGCATTCGCATCGCTGACAACGGGCGGGGAGTGTCCGTCGAGGTGGAAGAGCCCACCGGCAAGTCTGCTGTCGAACGCGAACTGACGGAGCTGTCCTTCGGCCCCAAACCCCACGCCGGCTACGTAGTCTGCGGCGGCCTCAGCGGTCTGGGCCTGTCCGTGGTCAACGCGCTGTCGAGCCGTCTCACCGTCGAGGTCCACCGGGATGGCCACCGCTGGACTCAGGAGTACCAGAAGGGCGCCCCAATCACTCCCTTGACGAGGAATGAGGAGACGAGCAAGCACGGAACCACGATCGAGTTCCTGCCCGACGCCGACATCTTCGACACCACCCGCTACTCGTTCGCCACCCTGTCGGAGCGCTTGCAGGAACTGGCCTTCCTCAACGCGGGCCTGGCCATCTCACTCACCGACGAGCGTCCGGAGCGGCCTGTCCGCTACCTCCACACGGACGGCCTTCGGGCCTACGTCACCCACCTCAACCCCTACCCCCCGAGCCTCGTCCACTCCCCCGCCATCGCCTTCGAGTCGGAGAACCAGGACAAGACGATCTCCGTGCAGGTCGCCCTGCAGTGGAACACCTGGTCCCCGGGAGAATTCCACTCCTTCGCGAACAGCACCCGCACCCACGAGGGCGGCACACACGAAGAAGGCTTCCGTACCGCGCTCACGGACCTCATCAACGACTACGCGCGCCGGCAGCAGCAACTGTCCGCGGACGAGGCAGACATCACGGCCAGGGCCATCCACGAGGGCCTGACCGCAGTCGTCTCCGTAAAGCTCGCCCATCCCGTCTTCGAGGGCGCCACCAGGACCAAGCTCGGCAACCCCGAAGCAGACACCTACGTCCAGGAAGTCATCCGCGAACACCTCACCGACTGGCTGGACCACCACCCGAACGAAGCCGCGGCCATCATCCGCCACATCCTCAACGCCCCTACCAAACACGGGAGGCGGTGACGAAGAACTTCCCGCTCGGCCGGTCTCTGCCTCCATCACGGAACACCGCACCGGGGATCGCCAACAAGGAAACGAGCGTTCGGGATTACTCTTCATCAATCGGCCCGCCCCGAGCGGGTCCGGCCGAACCGAACGCCTGTCCGCGTCGATCACCGCGCTGCGATGTCGAAGCCGTAGCGGCGGGCAGAGGCCGGCCGCCTCAGGTCGCCGCTCTGCCCCCCGTCACCGGGCTCGAGCAGCCCGTCCGCTGGACCCGTTGAGCGCCTCGTGCCGGGTAAAGGTAGCCCGTTCTTGCATGATCCTCCTGGTGGCACCCTCCTGCCGCCGGATTCGTGCTCCGATGGGGACGTGCCCCGGGCCCCCGGGGCAACACCCCCTCATGGACACGAAGAAGGACGAAGAGAATGAGTGATCAGGTGCTACGGCGTCCGCTGCCGCACGACTTCCACCCGCCGGTGCCCGAGTTGTCGGTGAGCAGCACGGACCTGACCGACGGTGGCACGCTCCCAGAGGCCCATGTATACGCGAAGGGCAACTCCTCGCCGCACATCGGCTGGTCGGCCGGGCCGGAGGGCACCGGCAGCTACGCGGTCACGTGCTATGACCCGGACGCACCGACCGGCAGCGGGTTCTGGCACTGGACGGTCTTCGACATCCCGGCGGATGTCACCGAGCTGCCGGCGGGAGCCGGAACCGGAGGCTTCGAAGGATTGCCTGCCGGCGCCGTGCAGGTGCGCAACGACTACGGCAGCAGGGACTTCGGCGGGGCAGCGCCTCCGGAAGGGGACGGCCCGCACCGGTACGTGTTCACGGTGTACGCAGTCGACCGGGAGAATCTGGGCCCGGATGCGGACGCGACACCGGCCCTGGTGGGATTCCACCTGCGGTTCCACGCGATCGCCCGCGGCCGGCTGATAGCCCACTACGAGGAGAAGGGGACCGGGGCGTAACCGCCCGGCGGGCCGCTCCGCCCCTACCCCGCAGCCCAGCTCGCGGGAACTCGCCCGATCTCCGCGCGTCCTTGCACGATCCTGCTCCAGGTAGGGGATCGTGCCGGCCGCGTGGTGAGATGGGGACATGTCCCTCGACGAGCTCCGCGACCTGCTGGGCCGCCATGCGCGGCCCGATCTGAGCACGGCCATCGACGGCGTCCGGATCTGCCGAGCCGAACCGGACGCCGAGCCGGAGTACGCGATGTCCGGCGTAGTGCTCGCGGTCATCGCCCAGGGGGCCAAGCGGCTCGCGCTCGGAGACAGGGTGTACGAGTACGGCGTCGGCCAGTACCTGGTCGCCTCGGCCGACCTGCCGGTGGTCGGACGCATCGCCCAAGGACGGGAACTCGGTTTCGGCATGACGCTGGAGCCGGCCGTCATCGCGGAGCTGATGTTGCAGGCGGGGCCGGGCGACCTGCCGCCTTCGACCCGGTCGGTCCGGCCCGGGATCACGGTCAGCGACGCACCGGCGGAGTTGATCGACGCGATCGTGCGGCTGCTGCGCCTGCTGGACCGGCCGCGCGACCGTCGGGTGCTGGTTCCCTTGGTCAAGCGGGAGATCCTGTGGCTGCTGATGACCGGGGCGCAGGGCGAAGCCGTCCGGCAGCTCGGCCTGGCGGACAGTGGCTTGACCCACATCACCCGAGCCGTGGGCTGGATCCGCGACAACTATGCCGAGGCCTTCCGCGTCGAGGACCTGGCCCGGTCCTTTGGGATGAGCGTCTCCGCGTTCCACCGGAACTTCCAGTCGGTCACGGCGATGAGCCCGATCCAGTTCCAGAAGCAGATCCGCCTGCAGGCGGCACGGCTGCTGCTGGCCCGTCGCCCGAACGACGTGACCGGAGTCGCCTCCAGCGTGGGATACGACAGCCCCTCGCAGTTCAGCCGTGAGTACAAACGCCAGTTCGGCGCGCCGCCGCGCGCAGACGCGGCACGCATGCGGGGCCGTACCGATCACGCTGCGGTGGCGACGGCCTGACCGCGGGGGCTCCGCCGAAGGAGACGGCGACGGGTTTGGGGGCCATCGCGTGCTCACCAGGTCTGGCTGCGGGACTGAGTCGGACGGCGAGGCTGCGCACGGCGATCCAGGACGGGTACTCGGAGCGGAAGGCGAGGGCTTCGGCGTCCGCGGGGGCCGCTGTGGATCTCCATGCAGTGGTCGCGCTCCGGGCCAGACCTGCCTGCCTGCGGCGAAGGCTCACACCCCCTCTGACCTTGGCCATTACCCCAGGAGTAATCGACCCCTGCCCCGGCCGGCGGGCATGTTGGTCCACACGAGCGGCAGGGGGCCGCATCGGGCGGGAACGAGACGAGGTACGGAATGTTCGCGGGTCGGCGTGGTGTGGTGGGAGTTGCGGTGGCGGCGATCGTCGCGGGGGTGGCGACCTCAGCGGCGGCGCTGCCGGGCGGTGAGGAGAGCGCCACCCAACGCGACTGCCCGGAAGTGCGTGCCAAGGTCGAGCGCCTGGAGGGCCGGATCACCCCGAACGCCTGCGCATTCATGCGGCGTCAGATCGCCTTCGGTGAGCTGCCGACCGCCACCCCGCCGGCCACCGGGGACCTGAGCCACCCCCGGGTGAAGGCCTATCTCGACATCTTCGACGAGGAGGCCACCCTCTGGGAGGCGGGCAGCGCCCCGCAGCGCGGCCACACCGTGATCGGCACGTCCATCACCGGATCGCTGAGGCTGGTACCCGACCTGCGCTACAGGGGCACGGACGTGGTGGCCGACGGCGGTGTCGTGATGTTCGGCCAGTGGAACGAGGTCACGCTCAAGGGCCACAAGGTGGCCTACCCGCAGATCGCGCGCAATGTCCTGGGGGACGACGGCAAAACCCTCCAGGCCCGCCGCTACTACGATCGCTACGTGCTGTTCCGGGACACGGTCCCAGACCTGGCGCCCGAGGGCCTGTTCGACGGGATCGCGGACTCCGGCCCGGCTCCCTTCCGGGGCCCGGCGCCTGAGCGCTTGAGGGCTGCCGAGATCCCGGACCGCCTGGCGGCATGGAACGGGGAGAACGCCGACGCCCTGCTCGCCCGGATGGGAAACGCACGGCTGTCGGGGCCGGGGCTGGACGCGCCGCTGTCGACGCAGGCCGGCAAGCGGGCCTATCTCCAGCGGTTCTTCGGCACGGCGGACGTCCGCTTCAAGGCCGGCCAGGTTGCCTTCGGCAGGACCACGACCTACGTGGAGTGGCATGGCACGGTCTCCGGACCGAAGGGCAAGGACATCCCGTTCGGGATCGTGGAGCGCTTCGGCCCGGGCGGTGAGTGGGAGTTGTACTTCGACACCCTCCCGCTGGTCGCCGACCGGGCGGAGATCGGCGCGCTCTTCCACAAGCTGGCCCAGCCTTAGCTTGTTCCGCGGCTCCCGGTCTCGAACGAGGGCAGTCGGTGTCCGCCGGGCTGACCCTGCCCCGGTTTCCCGATGGGCGGCTGCAAGGTTGGGGGCGTCGGCGTGGGTATAGGCGAACCCGTCCCACTCCTCCAGGGCTCGTGGGGCGTCGGGCCGGAGGTGACCGGCGTGCGATGGCTGGTTCGGTGGTCCGGGGCGGCGGTGCTTTTGCTATGCGCTCGATGCTCCAGGCCGCGATGGGTGTCGTCGGGCGGCTGCGATTTCCTTCACGACACCGATTGGGCGCCGTGCACTTCTGACGCCGTGTCGCGGCCGAGATCGCGGGAGACACATGGACGGAGGAACGCAGGATGCTCAACAGGGGGTGACCCGCCGACTCGGTCAGCGTCAGCGCTTTCCGGCCACTAGTTGGCTGACAGCCAGCTTCGTCACGCGCGGAACCGAGAGACCGTGAGCTCCATATCGGAAGCTGGTGGGGAGTTGGCCCGGCTGCGACCGGCTCGTTTCACGGAGGGCTCGTGCCGCAGGATCTGGGGTGGGTGCGGCACACGGGCCTTGTCGGGGAAGGCCGCTCGCTGGAGTGGTACGCGTCGTGGGCCATTCCCCTCCTGGCCGCCTGCGGCTTCCCCTACGCACAAGGCCCCGAGCTGGACTTGCGCGGGGACGCGATGGCGTTCTTCTTCGTCTTCGATGACCAGTTTGACGGCCCTCTCGGCCAGAACCCCGCCCGCACCGCGACCGTGTGCCAACAACTGATCGATACCGTGCACGGCGCTGCCCTGGCCTCGGGGCCGACGCGTGCTCGGTGGCGTTCGCCGGCCTGTGGGCGCGCTGTGTAGAGGGCGCACCCCCGATGTGGGTGGCCCGTACCGCGTACGAGTGGGAGTACTACTTCGCCACTCAGACCCACGAGGCGATAGGCCGGCTCCGCGGGACTCCCACCGACATGGAAACGTACCACCGGCTCAGATCGAACCGCCGTGGCCGCCTACATCGACATCATGAGGGCCTGGATGAGCGGCTACCACACCTGGCAGACCCAAACACGCCGCTACACCAGCGCACCGCCCTGCGGCCAGGACGTCGAGATCGTCCTGACCGACCGGGTCGTGCACCGGGTGGCCGGCGGTAACGCGACCGCCGCCACCGCGTTCGTCACCGCACTGACCGCCGCTCTGCCCGAGCAGCGGGACCCGGGCGGCAGCGCCCGGGTCACCGTCACTTCCCTGGAACAGCCGCAAGAGGCGGAGAGCAGGGACTTCAGCGGCCTGCTCATGCTGCTCTTCGCGGCGGAGGAAGTACGGCTCCAGCTCAAGCTGAAGAAGCGCGGGATCACCGTGATCGGCAGGCTCGACTTCAGAACCACGGGCGGGGCCGCCTGGTACAAGTACACCGACGCCGACGGTGTGGAGCACAACCACCGGAGCAAGTTCCGCGGGCCGCAGCCTCCGCTCACCTACGACCCGCAAAGACCCGGGTGGGCTTCCACTGATCTGGTGTGGGGCCGCGTGCTGTTCAAGATCTGCGCCCGCAGTACGGACGGACTACTCCTCCTTCTGGCCGGCGGCGCATTGGCGTTGATGCCGTTGGTGCCCAACTGACACGATCGCCCGGATTCCGGAGCACCTGACCTATCCGCGTCTCGTCGCACTGGCCTGCTGACCCATGCACGGCGTGCCGAGGGAGCTGCCGGGACGCGGGCTCGGCACTGCGGAAGACGGACGGGCCGGTGGGACACCCCGCAAAGGTGGGGAACGCATCCGCCGGCCTGCCGCTCCCACCGGTACGGAAGGGCTCCCCCGGCCCCGGATCCGGAGTGCCGGCAGCCACGGCCGCCCCGTGCGCCGGCCCGAAATGGACCTCGTGCGGGCCCCGATGCTCCGCGAAGCCCTCCACACGGCAATCACCCAGCCGGAGGGTTCCCCTCACATAGCTCCTGACCTGGCTTTTCAGGGCCCAGAGCCTGCTACCAAATCCACATCCCACCGCGGACGGAAGTCTGGCCGCTCTCGTCGACGCCGACCAAGTGCGCCGACTCGGGGCCCAGGCTCGATCCGTCGTCCAGCGGAATGACGAAGCGGTGCTCACCGAAATGCAGGGCGAGGATCCGCTCCGGGTCCTCTTCGCATCCGTCGACGGTCTCGCCGATGTAGCAGCGCATGAGGTCCAGCGACCCCGGTACGGGGAATTGCCACTTGGCGCCCCCGTACACACCCGATGGGTCGCTCAAGGCCCTCAATACCGGCCCGTCGAAGTGCAGCTCGACGTAGTCGCGCACGAAGGAGACGGCGCTGACCTCCAAGCCCATCAGCTGCTGGAGTCCGCTGTCTGAGTCGCGCGCGATGTTCACGAGCCCCATACTGCCAGGGGCCATTCCCGCCCGGTCACCACCACCTGTATGACCCGTTGTACCGGAAGGCCTGCTTGCCTCCCGCACCGCAGCAGGATGCTCAGGGCGCCGTTACTCGAAGTGCTTCCACGGCAATGGGCCTTCGCCGTGGTAGTGCCCGTATCCGTCCAGCCAGTCGGAGAGGGTTTCGGCCGGCGGGTGGGCCACTTGTATGCCGTCCGCTGCCCGGGGGTCACCCGTCAGGAAGGCCCGGGCGAGCCGCTCGGCCTGCCGGGCGGGGTCCTCGTCGGTCACGGTCAGCCTCGCGCCGAACTCCTCGACCCGTCGCACGCTGTTCTTGCCGGAATGCTCGTCGCGGAGGAAGTAGACGAGCACCTGGTCCGGGCTGTCGGGATCGGTCCACACATTGCCGAGCTCGCACGACCACTGGTCCAGCGACGCCTTCTCAGCGCGCAGTGTGCCGCGCAGCAGCCGGGCGACCGTCTGCGCCGGCCACTCCCAGCTGGAATCCTGCCCGGCGCGCTGTAGCTCGGTGTCGTACTGCGCGGCGTCGAAGCGGTACTCCGGCAGTTCGGGGCCGCCTTCCTCTCCGGCCTTCCAGGTCCACACCACCGTGTCGGCCTCGCGCCGCAGCTTCAGGTGCAACAGGGGCGGGTGGCAGCCGCACCAAGGGTCGGCCACATCGACCCAGTGCGGTCTGATGCCCGCCGACAGCGGGCCGTCAGGTACCAGCCAGTCCCTGGGGTCCCCGCAGCGCGCTCCCTCGTCCGAGTCGGCGAACGCCTCCTCGAGCACGTCGACCCCGTCGATCAGAGGACGGATTTCGAGATCCACGTACGGGTCCTCGGCGTTCGGCTTTCTGATGTGTATGCGCAGTACGTTCTTCGTGGTGGTCATCGAACCAGGCTGACGTCGCCCCGGCCTGTTGTCACGCCGGTTTCGGCAGGCCGACGGCCGGTCGTACGGAAGATCGCCAAGGCTTGGCAGGCTCAGTCATCCTCGAATGGTTCGTCGCTCCACCTGAACCAAGCGCGACCGTCACTGATGTGCAGAAGGAACTCCGCGACCGGACCCGACGGGGCCACGAGCGACAAGGTGTCCGCGATCCGGTCGTAGGCGTCGTCGAACCGCTCGTACTCCTCCCCTCCAGGCAGTCAGTCCGGCCCCCTCCCGCCAACCCGGGGAGAAGTTCCGTGCGGAGGGCACGACGAACCCGGATCGTCCTGCTCCCCCGCTTCAGCCGAGCCAGACGATGCCGAGGACGGACAGCCGCCGGGTGAGCCGATTGGCCGCGTAGACGACGGAGAGTTGGCCCACGGATGCGGCGCGGACGTCCTCGCCCTCGGGATCGCCGGTGTTCCACTGGGGCCAGCCCCACGGGGAGCGCACCGCGATGTCCAGGACGTCTCGCACCGTTTCGCGGGCGGGCTCGGGGAGCTCGGCGAGGGTCTTCGCGGCCTGTGGGGACAGCCGCACCGCCCACGGCTGTTCTTCGGTCACGGGCGGCCGCCGAGAACGTCGTCCAGGTCCACGAAGTCGGAGTCGTCCTGTCCGGAGTCCATGAAGGCGTCGACGTCCGGGGCCGCGGCCACGCGCAGCTGCCAGGTGCGCACCACCTCGTGCAGAGGGGTGAGGCTGAAGGCGTGGCGGGCGTCCTCCAGAGCCTTGGCCCAGTCCCGCTCGAACGCCGGCACCCACTGCTCGGCGCGGCGGTCGGCCCGGAGCCGGGCAAGGAGTTCGGCCGCGGCGCCAGGTGCGGGCGCGTACGGGGCGGCCGGGGTGTGTTCGGGCTGGGCGGTCATCGGCTCCTCCTGCGGCGGGTGCTACCGCCAACGGTAGAGCGCCGTGGCCCCGGCCGTCGCCGTTCGGGCGGATGCGGTAGCCGCAATCCGAGGCGCGCGGCTTCGTGGATTCCACGATCCCCAACAGCTTGAACCCGCCCGCTCGACCGACGTTGTGGTCGTCGAGCGGGCGGGTTCATGGGGTTCATGTGCGGGGGCCGCGCTCACGGGGTGGGGGTGGTCGTCAGACTCCGGTCAGGGTGTACGTACCCGTACCGTCCTGCCTGCCGCTGGAGTACTGGCGGATCAACTCACCGTCCGCGTACCGGTCGTGGCCCATCATGGAGCCGGTGTACTTGTTCTGCACACCGATCTTCGAGCTGCCGGGTACGTCGCGGTAGATGTAGAACCGCTGGAGGTCGTCCTCCCCGCAGGTGACCGTCGTCAGGTAGGCCTGCTCCTGGTTGGCGATGTTCGCCGGGATGGTCGCGCATCCGCCGTTGCCCCAGTTCCACAGGGACGCCTCGAGGACTCCGTTGTTCTCCGTCACGTTGCACAGGCGCCAGTTGTCCAGATGGGCGCTGAAGAACGTGGATACGCGCAGGCGGATGCCGTCGTTGGCCAGGAGCGGTGCGCTCCAGTTCAGGGGCTTGCCGGGGACGTCGATCTTGTAGACGCCGGGCCGGCAGTTCAGGGCGGCCGCCTGCGCGGTACGCCCGGTGGCCTGGGGCTGTTCGGGGGACGTGCCGCTGGTGGGAGCCGGGTGCTGCACGAGGCGGTCCTGCGTCTGCTTCGCCGTCGGGGCCACCGCACCCGCCGGGTGCTCGGCCTTCGCGGCGGGTGAGCCGCAGTCGAGCAGGACCTTTGCCTTGGCCATGATGCTGTTGGCCGGCACCGTGTCCTCGCAGCGCACCGCGCCTTCCTCAAGGGTGGTGTACGTGGTGAAGCTGCCGCTGCCGGGCCCTTCGATCCACTTCAACGCCCAACTGCCATTGCCCTGTTGGACGCGGTTGCAGTTGAGGCTTCCGTACGTGCCGGTGACCTTCTTCGTGCCCTTGTAGACGCCGTAGTAGCCGGGCCGGGAGAAATTCCACGTGACCGTGTTCGACTCGCTGCTGGTGGAGGAGTAGTTGACCTGAACGTTCAGGCCAAGGCTCGCGCCGACGGTGGCGAGAGTCTCGACGGCGAAGCTGCCCTGGACGTTGCCGTTGAGGCCGACGGAGACCGAGATGGTGGTCTGGGTGCTGGTGGTGACGCTCTGGTAGCCGGTGGCGCCTTGGGTAACGTACCAACCCTTGAAGTGGGTTATCTCCGGGGTGACTTCGGTCGTCTTGACGTACGGGCGGCGTGTGCCGAGGTCGGCCGCCGTACAGGCGTCGCCGGGCTTGACCTGCGGGGCGGCGGCGGACTTCGCGGGTGCGGCCGAGGCCGGTGAGACGGCAAGACTGACGGTGGCCAAGGCCGCTGAGGCAGTACAGGCCATAAGTGTTTTGCCCATGCGGCTGACAGGCTTGATGGGACGCATCTCTGCCCTTTCCCCCTGGTCGTATGTGATCGGTCAAGGGGCGAACATAGCGGCCATTCAGGTAAAGGCGGGAGCCTACTACGGGCCAAAAGGGATCATGGAGAGGCCTATTCCGCCTCTGGCGCGCACGGGTGTTGGACAGGTTCCATCCCTAAACGCACCCGCACGTCACCGAATAGGGGACCATCCTTTGAAACACGCCTCACGTCGGCTCGCGACGGCAATCTCGCTCGCCCTCACCACAGTCCTCCTAACCCTGGGCATGTCACCAGTCGCCGCCGCACCGCCTCCTGCGGGCCGGGCGGCCCCCGAGGGCCACGGCACCTGCACGGCCACCACTCCCGGCTCCACGCTCGCACGCCAGGGCGCGGCGCGGACCTGCATGAGGGAGCGGCCCGTCAGCGCCGCGGATCTCGCCCGAATCCGCGGCGGCACCGCCGCTGTCCCCGGCACCGCCGCTGCCCTGGACGGCGTCGACCCCGGGGACGACCCTGATGCCGGCCCGGAAGCGCTGTGCACCTCCCAAAAACGCCAGGACGTCGTCGCCAACCGCCACGCCTACTGCATGCGGCACGGCATCCTTTACGTGCTTGAAAACCGCGCGGGTAACACGATCGGCACCGCCGAACTCCTGGTCACGGCCCGCTCCGCGCTGGACCCCAACAGCGTACGGTGGCAAGAGAACATCGCCGTCTACGCCGGCCCGTACGTCGGTGTTGCGACTGTGAGACTCGCTCTGTCGTCGTCGTGCACCGCGTGCATACCGGGGCCGCCCGCCTGGGGCGGCGGGGCCATCGAGCTGCGCGCGGGCGAGGAGGACCAGACCGGACACCTCTCCTACGAGACCACTACCCGGGGCGGCACCGAGCGTTCGCGCAGCATGATCGCCTACCAGAGCCAGACGGAGAGCCCCGATGCGGACTACCCCGTCATCAGCTACGGGCAGTGGGCGGGCCCCTCGGTGGCCTGTGACGGGCAGGTCGGCAGTACCCCCGGCTGTATAGCCACGGATAGCCTGGCCAGGGTGGTCCTCAGCAAGTCCCAATACGGGGCCGCCGCAGTGGCCTACGAATGGGCGCAGAACAACCTGAGCGACAACAACGCCATGGGAACTGCAAAAAGGCCGCTCACGCGTGACAGCGACGAAGCGAGGGCAAAGAGCAGGAGTTACTACACCTGCAAGGCTCCCCCGAAACCTTTCGTAGCCGACCCCACGGTCGTGAATGACGAATGCGACGAGTTCCCCTTTGCCAGGAGCCGCCAGGGCGGCACGATCGGCTCCATGTGCGCGGAGATCATTCCGCGATACGTGGGCGGCGGCGCATGGCGGGTAGACGTCGTACGCAACGAACCGGTCGCACCCTGCATCAGGGCCCATGTCCCCTCGGACCAGAACCAGAACGCGGGGCGTGCCGTGGGCCGTCAGGTTCAGTCCGAGCGCATCCTCCAAGGCGAGGCGTACCAGGTGGTCATCACCCCCTAGGCGGCAGGCCTCCCTCCCCGGGGGGGCCCGGGGAGGGAGGCGACTCTCACCGCGTGCCGCGGGAGATGGACGCGAGGGCCTCCAGGACACCGCTCCGAAGCCGCCGACCTTCAGGGGAGAGGGGGCACCTTCTCGCCGGGCGGGATCCCGTTGAGCCGTTCCAAGCTCCGTACGCTCAGCCCTCCCAGTCCTCGTCGTCCCCGCCCCGCATGGTGCGCCACCCCTTGAGGTCCTCCAGCGCCTTCCGCGCCAACTGGGCGTACTGCACCGGGCACTCCCACAGCTCGCGGTCCGAGAACTCGGCGGGCACCGGGGTTTCGGGGTGATCGTCCGGTGCGTAGAGGTGGACCACCGCGCGGTAGCGGGACCGCGTGGTGTCGTCGGCGGTGGACCACGGGTGCCGCGGATGCTCGCAGGAGACGTCCAGGTCGATGGTGGCGAGCGCGGCGGCCAGGTCGCGTCCGTACGAGGGCGGCAGTCCCCCGTACGTCTGGGCTATGCCCATCCACAGGCACAGGAACAGGCCGATCCGCTCCTCGTCCCGCACCTGCCCGGTGAGCCAGCGGCGGGCGGACCACAGGGCGACCGGGCCGGTGTTGTCCTCCCAGGTACGGCTGATCGCCTTCTGCATGGCGACGATGTCGAGGCGGCCGGCGTCCCCGACGAACTGTGCGTCCAGATGCGAGACGTCGATGCCGCCGAAGAGCTTCTGGCGCGCCTCGCGCAAGAGGCCCAGGGCCTCGTCGGCGAGGTCCGCGAGAGACCCCTCGCAGTCGAACGCCGCCAGTTCCTCCTCGTCGAGACCGTAGTCCTCGGCGAATGCGGCCCGGCCGGCCTCGGTCAGCATGCTCACCCCGGCCTCGACCTGGTACTCCGGGTCGAAGTCCGCGGGGTGGGCGCCGGCTGGGCAGGTGCACGAGGCCCGGTCGAGCTGCGCACGGAACCCGTCCAGGGCCCGCGTGTACGACGCGAGCAAGGACTTGCTGAAGATGCGTGAGCAGACGTACCAGCAGGTGGCATTCAGGAGGATCGTGTACCCGGACCGCTCCCACCGGCCCTCCGGGGTGGCGCGGCCGAGCGCCTCCGCCGCGTCGTCGGCGAGGGCGGCCAGGGCCGATTCGGGATCTGTGTAGGGGTAGTCGCTGACAATCCCGGACAGGTCGGATATCAGTTCGCGGTGGTCGGCATGCAGCGTGGGAGTCTCTTCGATCACATCCGTAACCGACGATCACGCAGGTCGGACGGTTCCCCAGCGCACCTGGCCGATGGCCGGTCGGTCCCATCCTGGGTCCGGGGGCGGGGAAGCAAGCGACGATCCGCTAGGTGGCAATGCGCGCGCCCGACCAGCGTCGGTACGGTACCGTACCGTGATCACGTGAACGCATGGAGTGACCATGCGCTTGATCGCCCAGCCGGAGGCTTCCGGCGGGGAGGAATGAGGTTGCAATGAGCCTGACGAAGCCCGAGATCGACTTTCCGATCGGTGACGCCCCCACCGATCTGCTGATCGAGGACATCGTCGTGGGCGACGGCGCGGAGGCAAAGGCCGGCGCGATGGTCGAGGTCCACTACGTAGGGGTCACCTATCAGACCGGTGAGGAGTTCGACGCGTCCTGGAACCGCGGCCAGACGTTCCGGTTCCCCCTGGGGGGAGGCAGGGTCATCAAGGGCTGGGACCAGGGCGTCCAGGGGATGAAGGTCGGTGGCCGGCGCAAGCTCACCATTCCCTCCCACCTCGCCTACGGCAACCAGTCCCCCTCCCCGCTGATCCCGGCCGGATCGACGCTCATCTTCGTCGTGGACCTGCTCGGCGTCTGAGGCAGACGCGTTGCTGCCCGGCCTCGTCGAGCGGAGCCGAGGCCGGGCAGCACTTCCCGGACTGCCCTGGCTCCGTACACAGCTACCCACGCTGTGCCCTCATGGGACGCGCCAACACCCGGTTTAGACACGAGGGTCGCGGCGCAGGTTTTCCTCCTTCACCCGACCCACCGAGGTGTTGAACGTCAGCTCCCCCTGTGAGCACCGCGCGGTCGTCGACCCGTCCATGACCGCCGCAATGCCGTTGCCTGGGGATCTGCGGTCTCGCAGCCCGGAGCAACGCCCGCAACCCTCCGTCACCAGCCCATCAACGGCGGGCGTCGGGTACAGCCCCCTCCATCGGTGCCGAAGCCACCGCGGTGTCCGTGTGCTTGGAGGGAGACCCGAAGCGTGCCAGGTAGTGCCACACCCTCTTGACCGCCTGGACGTCATAGAGGCCGGCGCGTGCAGCGTCTCCGATGATCCGAGGATCGAGCACGCCGTCGATCGCGATCTGCGTGCCCAAGGCGACGTACTCCTGGCCGCGGTAGCCGGGATGGCGTCGGAGCTCTTCAACCCCGAGTCGGAAGCCCGGGTGCCACTCCACCGGGCAGCCAAGACGCAGAGCCGCTTCCTCGACCGTCGTGTCTCGGTAGCAGGGGTCCAGTACCAGCGCCTCCACATCGCGGTGCAGTTGGACCGGCCCGTGCACCTGCGCCTCGATGTAGTCGTCCAGGTCGTCCTGACGATCGGCGCAAGCTAGCTCGATGAGCCCCATGCGGGCCGCGACTCCGAAATCCGACGGTTCGAGGAAGCTGTCCGGGTAGCAGAACGTGCTCCGCGTCAGCGTCTGGGGCCTCAGCCGGAAGTGTGCCGAGCCGAACCGCGGCGCCCCGCCGACCGGCTTGCGGCGGAAGTTCAACGCCCCGTAGACGGGCCGCTCGTGAGCAGTCGCTTCGTCGTACGCCCCGTCGAAGATCCGGCTCTCCCAGCGCCAGCGGTCGCCGCCTGGATGCGCGGTCAGGCCGCCGTTGCTGGTCCCCGTGACGAACTGCGAGTGGTAGACGCCGCCCTCGGCCATGGCGTCGAGGATCGGCTTGCCGTGCAGCTGACGGTCCGGGTGGAAGTTGAGGGTCACCCGCAGTGCCGTGTCCATCGGAGGACCTGACGCCAGTTCCGTGACGTGTCGAAGGGCCCGTTCCTGCGCTGTTCGGGAGGTTGCAGAGCTCATCGGCACAGTGTTCCCCACCTTGATCAACCGGTGCACGCGGATTGTGCACCGAGAGCCGGTTCAAGCGCGGAGGAGCGTTGATTGAGCACTATTCGAGACGATCTCTTGACTCCGCGGCCGAGCCGAGCCTGCCGAAGGACCGGTCCTGTGATCAGAACTCGCCCGCGACGCCACCGACCACGATCTGAAGCGGCTGAGCGGTGATGCCGAGCTCGGCGGCCTTCTCCGGCGAGTCCGGCAGGGCGACGTCGACTCGCGGCTCCGCGCCCCGCGCCTCGGCGGTGCGACTTCTCCGCCCTGCCCTCCGCCGAACGAAACCTGCTGCGGCTCACCTTCCTCGACCCGCGGATCCGCGCCCTGTACACCCACTGGGAGGCCAGTGCGCGCATGTGCGTGGCGTTCGTTCGCATGGAGGCGCGGCACGCCTCGCACGCGCGGGAGCTCCAGGCACTGACTGGTCGGCGAGCTGTCCCTCCGGGACGAGGACTTCCGCCGCTGGTGGGCCTCACACGACGTCGCCTACAAGACCTTCGGCACCAAGCGCTACCACCACCCCGTCGCCGGCGACCTCAACCTGGACTGGCAGATCCTCGCCTGCCCCCGTGACCCTGACCAGGCGGTCATGGTCATGACCGCCCCGCCCGGCATCCCCTCCCACGACGGCCTGCGCTTCCTGGCCTCCTGGGCCGCCACCCCGGCCGGGCCGCGTAGCGGGCCGCAGGGGGCCGAAGCCGAGGCCATCAAAGATCCGGAATGACCATCTCCGGGCATGGCGATGATCTGGTGCGCGATCGTATGTTCGCCGTGGGTCAGCTGCCGGTGGTACAGCCATTGGCCTCGTCTGCACGAGCCCGGCGGGCGGGACCGGGGGATCCTGTGCCTGAGGTACGGGCGGGAGATGGATGGCCCGGTCCGACCTCGGCGCCGGGCCGGCATCCGCCAGATGCAGGATTCGCGCCTCCAGGCCCCCGTCCTGACGAGACCGCGCACGGCCGCGTCGCCGCCTGACCCGCGGCGCCGTCCGTGCCCTCCACCCAGCGGTGATGACATAGGAGCCCCTTGATCCCGCAGGACCCCGACACGCTGGGGCAGCACCTCGCCCGCGAGGTGAGAGTCCTGCGGGAGGCAGCCCGCCACGGGGCCGGCGTCCGGCTCGACGCGGGCGCCCCATCGGCCGGCGCGCCACCTGCCGACGAGGGGGTCTGCTCGTGCGGTACCGGCGGACCCGGGCACAGCTGCGGTGACGAGGGCGAGGAGCACGATCCGTGGGCATGCATCTGCGCGACCCTGCCCGCCATCCCGCTGTCGGCCGCGCTGTTCACACCGGTACGCGACGAGACCGGGCGGACGGTCGACTTCACGGTCAAGGCCGGCAACCACGTGCGCGCGGCCGAGTGGCTCGAGGCTCCGGACCGCCAGATCGGCCGACGGCTGCTCGACGTCCAGCCCGGAGCCGCGGTCGGCGGGCTCGTCGGAGCCCTCGACTCCGTCCTGAGCACCGGCCGCGCCCTCAAGAGGTACGCCCTGGACTACACGGAGCAGCGCAGCGACGGCCTGCACCGCACGAAGCTGCTGTACGACGCCTCGTCCTGCGGCGGCAAGGTACTGGCGACGTGGCGGCCCGCCCACAACCGCATGGAACTGCTCTCGCTCGACGCGCAGTACATCGCGTCCATGGGCTGGGGCACCTGGGACCTGCTGTCGGGAGAGGTCGCCTGGTCAGAAGGGCTGTCCTCGATCTTCCGCAACGATCCGTCCCGGCCCCTGTCGCTCGCCGAGCTGTGCGACACGGTCCTGCTGGACGACGTACCGCGCTTCGGAAAGTTCCTGCTCGCCCTGGTCGAAGGAGAGGAGCCGCCGGGGACCGAAATCCGCTTCAGTGTGCTCGGTGAGGTGCGTACCCTCCACCTCGTGTGGCATCCCGTGATCGCGACCGACGGGCTTCCCTGGTCGGTGCACGTCATCGCGCGCGATCTGACGTCCCAGGTGCGCAGTCGGCAACGGCTCGCCGCGACACGCAGGCAGTCCGACCGGCTGCGGGAGGAGGCCGCGGCGGAGAGGCGGGTCGCCGCGGCCCTGCGCGAGGCCCTGCTGCCGACGCACTCCGCCGAGCTGGCCCAGGCGGGTCTGTCCGTGGCGGCCGCGTACGTACCGGCCGAGACCGACGCGGCGGTGGGCGGGGACTGGTACAAGTGCCGCCTGCTGCCGGACGGGCGGGTCCTGCTCGCCGTCGGCGACGCCTGCGGCCACGGGCTGAGCGCGGTCGCCCGGATGGCCCAGCAGCGGCATGCCCTGGCGGGTCTGGCCCACTCCCCCGACACCCATGCGGGCCAACTGACCACCTGGCTCAACGAGCTGCTGTGCGCGGACCCGGCCGCGGAGACCGCCACCGGAATCATCGGGCACATCGACCGGGAACGGCGGTTCCGCTGGGCGTGCGCGGGCCATCCGGCGCCGCTGCTGCTGCGCGAGGGGACGGCCTCGGTGCTGGACACCGAACACCGCGGGCCCCTCTTCGGTATGGTGCCCGGGCACGAGTACGAGACGGCCACCCTGGACCTGCTCCCCGGTGACCTCCTGCTGCTCTACACGGACGGCATGGTCGAGCGGCGCGGCGAGGACATCGCAGACAGCATCGATACGCTGCGCCAGGTGCTGACGGGCTGCATCGGGCTCGGCCCACAGGACACACTCGACCGGATGTGACATGTGAGGATAGGGCCATGCACGATTCGTACGACTCTGTCCCTCTCACGAAGGCCTCCCTCGCTGCCTGGCGCGAGGAGGTCTCGGCTGCTCTGTCCGCCCTGACCTGCGGTTTCGAGGAGAAGTACGGCTATGACCCAGGGGAGAATGCGATTTGCCCGCCGGAGGCGGACGACCGGGCCGCCGCAGGGCGCCTAGCTGCGGAATCACCGGCCTTCGCCGATCTCGCCGTGTACTACAACGAGATCGGTGCCGTGAACATGAGCGGCGTCGGCAACGCCTACTTCCTGCGCTCCGGTGCCCAGGCAGTTGACGAACGCGTCGATCTGCCCGAGGCGGGCGGCGCCGTCCCCGCCGTCCTGATCGGCTCCGACGGTGGTGGGATCCTGTACGCGGTCGGCGCGGACGGCGCCGTCTGGCGATCTCGGAATGCTTCCGAGGAAGGCGAGTTCAACCGGATCACCAACGACCTCGGTGAGTTCCTTGACCTCCTGCGACGCTCGGTCCACCGTTTCAACGAGTCCGGACAGCCTGGTTTCGTGTAGGCCGGGTTGCCCGGATCGTCTGGCTGACCAGATGCGAGCGCGGGACCGCACCGGGCGCGCCTGCCCGCGTTCTCACTGGTCCGGTCTCACCTCGGTTTCGCCGAGGGTCCGGGCCAGGAGCACGGCCGGCTCTTCACGTTCTGCGTTCTGGACCATCCGGGCGAAGCCATCCACGCCGAGGTGGGAGTGCAAGGATTTCTCGCACTGCGCGCGCACCGACGCCAGTTCGGGGGTGCCGCGCTGGGGATGGCCGACCGAACGCCAGTGCACCAGCCCCGCGGCGTAGGCGTACGCCGCCGTTTCCACCTTGCCCTCGAGGGCGAGTGCCGCGGCGAGCAAGTCCAGGCCGAGAGCGACTCCGAAGCTGTCGCCGATCTTCCGCTTCGACAACAGCATCCCGTGGGCGTGTTCCGCCGCAAGAGCCGGGCGGCCCTGGAACAGGGCGATGAGGGAGAGCTGGTACTCGGCGTAGGAACGAGTCCAGCCTTCACCGATCAAAGCGCACTTCTCACGCAACGACTCGGCCTCCTTCTCCGCTTCAGCCAGGTCGCCGCCGGCGGTGAGCGCGAAGACCACCACCAGTCGGCAGAAGAGGCGAGCCTGCGAGAGGAAGGGGTCCCTGGGCACGTCGCTCAGGGCTCTTTGGACGGTTTCCTGCGCCCGTTGCGGATTGCCGGACATCAGGCCGACCAGCCCGTCCAGGTAGGCGGCCCTCAGGTGACCCTCAGGATCGAGGTCTGGGTCGGCCCCGTCGCGGCACGCGCCGGCCAGGGCCTGTGCATCGTCGTGGTCGCCCTGGAGCAGCAGTGTCACGCCAAGCGCCCATACGGCCTTGGTGTGCGCCGTGCCTTCGAGATCCGGTGCCCGGTCCAGGCAGTGCTCCAGATAGCTGCGGGCTTCCTGCAGGTGTCCGGTGCACGCCCAGAAGAACCCTAGGCTCCCCATCAGTTCGACAGCCCGGCCGGGGGCGGCGGCCAGGAGATGGTCCAAAGCGGCGCACAGGTCCGTGTGGGCAGCCTCCACGCGGGCGTACGCGTCGGCCTGGCCCGGCCCCGGCCACTCCTCTTCGGCCTGGACGGTGACCGCGGTGAAGTGGGCGGCGTGCCGGTCGGCGAGCTCATCGTCTTCGCCCAGTTCGTCCAGCCACATCCGGCCGTACTCGCGCAGCGGCTCCAAAAGTCGCAAGCGATCCCCGACCCCGATCAGGATGGACTTGCGAGCGAGGCCTTCCAAGGCACGCGAGACCTCGTCGGCCGGGAGCCGGCGGTCCGCGCAGACCTCCTGTGCGGCCTGAGCGCCGAACGGCCGGCGGAACACTGTCAGCCGCGCCCACAGCAGCCGCTCTTTCGGGTCGCACAGCTCATGACTCCACCCCATGGCTGTCCACAGGCTCCGGTGGCGCTCGGGCTGCACAGGCTCTGGTGTGCGCAGCAGTTCTGCACCTGCCCTCGCGCGCAGCCGGGCCGCGAGATCCTGCGGGGAGCTGTATGCCAGCTGGGCGGCGGCAAGCTCGAGAGCCAGCGGCAGACCGTCCAGGAGCCGGCAGATGTCCGCTACCGCGGCCTCCGCTTCGGGCCCGCGCCAGGATGCCGCCGCCGCGGACCGATCGCGCAGCAGGTCCAGGGCTTCGCCGTCGCCCAGGGGGCCGAGCTTGAGGACGTGCTCGCCCGGGATTCCGAGTGGCTCACGGCTGGTGACCAGGACCCGCAGCCCGGGGCCGGCCGCCGTCAGGAGGTCCGCGACCACGCTGCGTACAGCGGCGGTCAGGTGCTCACACGAGTCGAGAACCAGCAGTGTCCGACGCCCGGCCAACCATTCGCACAACCCGGTCAGCGGCTCGCGGTTCTGGTGGTCGGAGAATCCCACCGCATCCGCGATGGTCGCCACCAGCCGCCTGTCGTCCTGCAGCGGCCACAGGTGCGCCCACCCGACAAACCATTCATCAAGAACGCTCCCGAGTAACGCCTGTAAGGCCAAGCGGGACTTGCCCATGCCCCCGGCACCCGTGAGCGTCGTCAGCCGCTGCTCGGTGAGCGCGGCCACGAGATGGGCCGTCTCGCGCTCGCGGCCGACGAAACTCGACGTCGCTTCGGGAAGGTCGGAAATCACCACAGCATTCTCGACCGAACCGCATGGTCTGCGCTCGGAAACGACCAGACGCCAACCGGGCTCGGATCAGGAGCCGCCGTCCGCACGCCGCAGAGCGTCCCGTCAGTAGAGGCCCATGCGGCGGGCGGTGTCCTCCCCGTGCCGCATCCGCTGGTGGGCGCCTTCGCCGAGAGCGGTGAGCACTCCGGCGACGACCGTCTCGATCACGGCGAGGGTGGGGACCAGGCTGTCATAGGGGGAAGGGGCCGCGACCTGGCTGGGCAGGACCACGTCGGCGTGGGTGGAGGTCGGCGAGAGCCACATGTCGGTGAAGAGGATGACCTTGCCGCCCTGTCCCTGGACGAGTTCGGCCATCGTGACCTTGTCCTGCTCGTAGCGCCGGTAGTCGAAGACGACGAGGACGTCACGCCGGTGGAGAGCCGCGAACACCGCGGTGCGTTCGACATCGCGGTCGGGCAGGAAGCGAACGTCGTCGCGCAGTTGCATGAGGTGCAGGCCGAGGTACTGGGCGAAGAGATGGGTGAAGCGTCCGCCGGCCAGGGTGATGCGGCGTTTGCGGTCGGACAGCAGCCTGATCGCGTGTTCGAGGTCGTGCGGGGGCAGTTCGGCGAGGGTCTGTGCCACGGCGCCGCTGAAGACGTTGCTGCCCCGTTGGAGGAGGGAGACGTCCTCGTCAGGCCCGCCCTTGCTGCGCCCGTAGTCGGTGGCCTCGTACAGGGAGAGGGGGGAGGCGTTACGCTCGTCGAGCTCCGCCCGCAGCGCGGCCTGGAAGTCGGGGAAGCCCCGGTACCCCAGCCGGTTGACGAACCGCAGGACGGTCGGGGCGCTGACGGCGGCGCGTTCCGCGAGAACTGCCATGGTCTCGAAACCCGCTGAGGGATAGCCGGCGAGCAGCACGCGCGCGACCTTGCGTTCGGCGGGGCTGGCGTCGCCCAGCTTGAGGCGGATCTCGTCGGCGAGCGTGCCAGGGGTCATGCGCCGGATCTCCCTTCGGGACTCTGGGATTGAGGTGACAGGTGACAGGTGACAAATGACAGGTGGCGGGTCGAGCCTACTGCCGCTGGTCGGGGGGTGGGGCCGGCCGGATCCCCTCCCGGTGTCCGGCCGGCCCGGTCGCCCGGAGTGAGGTCAGGGCGCAGTCACTCCGGAGCGACGGCTATCCGCAGGCCGGTGACGGTGCGCGCGGTGGCGCCGTCGCTGGTCCAGGCGGTGAATCCGGGCTGCTTGCTGAAGGTGACGGTGAACTGGGGTCCTCTCTCGAACGTGCGGGCGGTCGCGGTGCGCTGGGTACTGCTGGCTGCGAGGGCGCGCGCGGTGCTCAGGAAGGAGTAGGGGACGCCCGCGGGGTTGGCCACGGAGTGGAAGACGTCGGGGTTGGCGGGGACGGGTGCGGAGGCTGTCGGCACCAGGGGCCGCTTGCCGGCGTCGGGCAGGACGCGCCGGCGGTTCGGGTCGTATCGGTCGCCGTCGGTCAGGTAGTTGTAGCGGGCGCCGGTGAGGGACCACGCTCCGGAGGGAGTCCTCCCGGTTCGGGCCTGGCGGAGATCGAGGACGGCGACGCCTTGGGGGCCCAGCACGCGCATTCGCTCGTGCGGTGTGCGGGGAGCCTCGACGACGAGGGCCGTGTTCTCTTCCAGTGCGTACACGCGGTCGTGTCCGGTGTCGGCGGCGAGGCGCAGGGCCCTGCCTTCGCGGCCGTAGGCGCCGGTGTGGGTGTCGATCAGTCCGGAGCGCAGGAAGCCGAACCCGCCTGCGGGCAGATGGCCGAGCCGGGTCGGGTCGTCGAAGTAGCCCGGGCTGCTGCCGTCGCGCAGTCCTTCGTACGAGTCGCCTCCCGTGACCATGTCGGCTCCGGCGGCGATCTGCGCTCCGGCGCTGGAGCCGGATACGACCGCGCCGGCCGCGAGCTTGGCACGGATCGCGGCCAGGACCTTGGAATCGGTGTGGGCGGCGCCGTGGAGCAGGGTGGTGACGTAGCGGTACTGGTCGCCGCCGCCGAAGAAGAAGCCGGTCATGGTGTTGACCTGCTCGACGACCTCGTCGGAGTCGGCGTTGGCGATGTGGTCGAGGTCGACGGGGATCCACTGGGCGTCGGCGGCGCCGTGCCGCTCGAACAGGCCGGCGTAGTAGGCGCCGTTGCACTCCGAGTTGCTGCACTTGTCCGGGTCGGCGGCGTGCGGGTCCTGGCTGGCGGGGACCGAGGAGGCGGTGATCACTCCGATCCTCGCCGAGGCTCCGCCGGCCCGCTTGATGATCTCGCCGTAGACCTGGGTGTTGTCCGCTTTCAGTCCGCCGCCGACGAGGACGAGGGAGCCCTGGTCGCCCGCACGGCGGGTGGTGTCGGCGCCGGCTGATGGGGCGAGGGCGAGGGTGAGCAGGAGAGCGGCGCCGGCCGCGAGGGTGGTGCGGCGGGCTCCGGTCGGGACGCGCATGTGGTGCCTCCTGTGGATGGGGGTCGGTGGTGGCCGGGACCGCGGCGACGGGCCTGCCGCGGTCCCGGCGCGGGCCGGCGGCCGGGTGCGAGGTGGCGGCCCGGTGCGTGGTGGTGGACCGGGCTGCCGGGGCCGGTCCCCGTACCGGGCAAGGGCGCGATCAAACCGGTACGGGGCGTTCTGGGGCGTCAGCCGGTGCGGCTGTCGCCGAGGTCGGCGACGAGGGACGCGAGGAGCGCGACGCGGACGGGGACGGTGGAGGTGTCCAGCCATTCCTCGGGGGTGTGGTCGGCGCCGCCGACCGGGCCGAGGCCGTCCAGGGTGGGTACGCCGATGCCCGCGATGAAGTTGGCATCCCCCACGCCGCCCGTCGCGGCACTGCCGAGCGGAACCCCGAGGTCCGCGGCGATCCTCCTGGCCCGGTCGAACATGCGGCGCGAGGCGGGAGTGTCTTCCATGGGCGGGCACAGGTCCAACTGCTCCACCGTGGCGGTGGTGCCGGGTACGGCGGGCCGTGCGGCGGCGGCTTCGATCGCGGACCTGGCCGCCCCGATGCCGGCGGCGGTGGCCGAGCGCACCTCGACCCGCAGTTCGGCTTCCGGGCAGACGATGTTCGCGCGGGTCCCCGCTCGGACGACGCCGACGTTGACGGCGACTTCGTCCCAGTGGCCGTTGAGCGCTTGGAGGGCCACGACCAGGTGGGCGGCCGCCAGGGCGGCGTTCGCCCCGCGCTCCGGCTCGATGCCGGCGTGCGCGGCCCGGCCGGTGACCGTCACCCGGAAGTCGGCGACGCCCTTGCGGGCGATGACCACGTCGCCGTTCTCCCGCGCGCACTCCAGGGCGAGCGCGAAATGGGCTCCGCACGCCGCTGCCTCCGTCGCCGGGCGGCTGGCAGGTGAGCCGATCTCCTCGTCGGGGGTGGCGAGGAAGACGAGTTCGGCGTACTGCCGAGCTCCGGTCTCGTGGAGGATGTCCAGGGCGGTGAGTCCCGCGAGCAGGCCGCCCTTGTCGTCGCTGACGCCCGGCCCCCGTGCCATGTGGCCCTTGAGCGCGAAGGGCCGTTCGGTGGCGGTGCCGTCCTCGAACACGGTGTCCAGGTGGGCGACGAGCAGCACGCGTCGGCCGCCCTCGGCGACGGGCAGGTCGCCTAGTTTGCGGGCGATGACCACGTCGCCGACCGGGTGCCCGTGGGTGGCCGCCGGAGCGATGCGTTCCACGTCGAATCCGATCCTCCGCAGCCGTTCCCCGGTCCAGTCGGCCATCCGGTTGACCCCTGCGGGGCTGTACGAGCCGGAGTCGATGGCGACCAGCTGGGCCAGGTCGGCGAGGTAGCCCTCAAGACGCGCCTCGGCGTACGGGAGCAGCGCGGTGGTGCGGAGCTGCTCCCCTGACGGGGCGGTCACAGGACCTTGGAGAGGAACGCGCGGGTGCGCTCCTGCCGGGGTTCGACGAGGACCTGGCGGGGATCGCCGGATTCGACGACGACGCCGTCGTCCATGAAGACGGCGGTGTCCCCCACCTCGCGGGCGAAGCCGATCTCGTGGGTCACCACGACCATCGTCATGCCGTCGGCGGCGAGCCGGCGCATCACGTCCAGGACGTCCCCGACGAGCTCGGGGTCGAGCGCGGAGGTGGGTTCGTCGAAGAGCATGAGCTTGGGCTTCATGGCCAGGGCGCGGGCGATGGCGACGCGTTGCTGCTGTCCGCCGGAGAGCTGCGCCGGGTAGTGGCCGGCCCGGCAGCCGAGGCCCACCCGCTCCAGCAGGTCGTGCGCGTCGGCCTTGGCCTGTGTCTTGTTGACCCCGCAGACGTTGACCGGGGCTTCCATGACGTTTTCGAGGGCGGTCATGTGGGGGAAGAGGTTGAAGCGCTGGAAGACAATGCCGATGTCGCGGCGCCGCGCGGCTACTTCCTTCTCCCGCAGTTCGTGCAGTCGCAGGCCGTTCTGGCGGTAGCCGACCAGGTCGCCGTCGACGGCGAGTTTCCCGCCGTCGACCCGGTCGAGGTGGTTGATACAGCGCAGGAAGGTGGATTTGCCGGAGCCGGAGGGCCCCAGCAGGCAGCACACCTGGCCGCGTTCGACGGTGAGGTCGATGCCCTTGAGGACTTCGAGCTTCCCGAAGTGCTTGCGTACGCCCTGAGCGTGGACCATGGGGACGTTCACGCGGCCGCCTCCTTGGTGTCCTTCTTCGCGCGGGCGGGTCGGGTGAAGGCTCCGGCGAACATGCGGCGCAGCGGCGAGATGTGGCCGTTGCGGCCGGTGCCGCGGCCGTAGCGGCGCTCCAGCCACGCCTGCGGAATGCTGAGCAGGGTGACCAGGGCGAGGTACCAGAGGCTGGCGACGACGAGCATGGGGATGACCTGGTAGTTCTGCGCGTACACGGCCTGGATGTTGGACATCAGGTCGTGTGCCGAGATGATCGACACCAGGGCGGTCATCTTGAGCATGTTGATCGTCTCGTTGCCCATCGGGGGGATGATCACGCGCATCGCCTGGGGCAGTACGATCCGCCGCATCGTCAGGGCGGGCCGCATGCCGAGGGAATGGGCCGCCTCGGTCTGGCCGGTGTCCACCGACTGGATGCCGGCGCGGACGATCTCCGAGGCGTAGGCGGCCTCGTTGAGGCCGAGGGCGAGCAGCGCGGCGACGGCCGAGGTGAGCAGGGAGTTCGTCTCGATCTGGAAGAAGGTGATGTCGGTGAAGGGGATGCCGATCATCACGTACTTGTAGAGGGCTGCGGCGTACCCCCAGAAGATGATCTGCACCAGCAGGGGTGTGCCCCGGAAGAACCAGACGAAGAGGGAGGACATCCCGTACAGCACGGGATTGGTCGACAGCCGCATCACCGCGATCAGCGTGCCGAGGCCGAGCCCGAGGGCCATCGCCGCGGCGGTGAGCCAGAGGGTGGTGACGAGCCCTGAGAAGATCAGGTCGGCGAAGAGGAAGTGGCCGATGATCTCCCAGTGGAGATTGCCGTTCTTCGCCAGTGATCCGGCCACGCCCACGAGGGTGGTGACCGCCGCGAGGGCCGCGATCCAGCGGCCGTAGTGGCGCAGGGGAACGATGGTGAGCTGCTCGGGCGCCGTGCGGTCGATGTCCGCGGGCGCCGTGGTGGTGGTCATCTCTAGTCCACCGCCGCGTTCTTGGTGGCCTCCTTGACGGCGATGGAGGCGACACCGTACTTGTCGAAGATCTTGGTGACGGTTCCGTCGTCGATCAGGGCCTGCAGTGCCTTCTGGATCGCGTCGCTGAGCTGCGGCAGCTTCTTGGAGACCGCGATCCCGTTGGGCGAGGCACCGTAGCCGCCCGCGGCGGCCGGGTCGTCGACGACCTCGAAGGCGTTCCCGTTGTCGGCGGTCTTGGCGGTCCAGCCCGCGGCGGGCTTCGTCTGCACCTGGGCGATGACCTTGTCGGAACGCAGGGCGAGCTGGGCGTCGGAATCCTTGGGGAAGGTCTGGATGTCGATCTCGGCCTTGCCCGCGGCCTTGCACTTCGCCTGATGCTCCTGGAGCAGGTCCAGCTGGTTGGTCGCCGCCTGCACCGCGGCCTTCTTGCCGCACAGGTCGTCCAGGGTCGTGATCTTCTCCGGGTTGCCCTTGACGACCATGATCCCGGAACCGGACACGGAGTAGTCGACGAAGTCGACGACCGCTTGCCGCTCCTTGTTGTCGGTCATCGCCGACATCGCCGCGTCGAACTTTCCGGCCTGGATGGCGGGCACGATGCCGTCGAACTTCTGCGGCGTGAAGGCGAACTTCACCCCCAGCTTCGCGCCCAGTGCCTGACCCAGGTCGTAGTCGAGCCCGGTCAGTTCGGGCTTGCCCTCGGCTACGAACATCTCGAAGGGCGCGTACGGGACATCGGTGGCCACGCGCACCACACCCGATTTCCTGATCTCCTCGGGCAGGGCGGCGTGGAGGGCCTCGTCCTTGGCGACCGTGACTCCGGCGACGGCGGCGGGCGGCTCGGCGGCACTGTCAGCGGCATCGTCCCCGCAGGCCGAGACCGCCATGAGGATCGCCACGGACAAGGCGGAGGCCGTCGACACGCGACGGAGGGACGGGGCTGGCATCACAGGTAACCCTCTCGGCAGATCGGCCGGTGACGACTGCGTGCGTCACCGTCTGACATGCCAGGAAATTACATGCATGGCTTGTAGTTGGCTAGATGTAACGCATGTTTCATCAAGGTAACGAGGATGCGATCCGTCGCGGAGCAGACAGCCCAGGGCTCTCATCTGCCCAATCGATGCTTCGGCCGCCCTGAGGGCCGACTGCTGCGTTACATCTATCGCGGATGGCGATCGGCCTGTACTTTCCGTTGCTGCAAGCTGCAGTGCTGCTTCGCCACTTCGCTGCGGCACCCCTCACCGCTGCTTTCGGAGGACCCATGCGTCCGTTCCCCCACCCCGTCTTCCCCGTCTCCCTCGCCTCCTCTGCCGCATCGCCGGCGCGGCGCCGGCCCGCACACCGCATCGCCGCATCCCTCGCGGCCGCCCTGACGGTCATGGCCGGCGGGTTCGTCCAGGCCGATCCCGCCGAGGCCGCCGCCAGCCGCATCCGCCTCGGCAGCTACGCGGACGCCGGCCGGGGCACCTGGTCCGGCCCCGCCTTCACCATGAACGGGTCCGGCGGCATCGTCGCCGCCTCCATGACCAAGGCCGTCGACACCATCCGCGGCGGAACCGGCTCGCTCGACGTGGTGGTACTGGCGGCGTCCACCCCCGGGTCCGGCAGCAGGACACCCGAGTGCGATGCGGTCATGCGCCTGAGCGGCGTCAACTCGTGCACTACGTGGACGCTCACCAAAGCCGGTGACGGCAACAACACGCAGGCCAACACCGACATCCGCAACGCGGAGTTCGTCTACTTCGCCGGCGGCGACCAGTGCAAGTACGCCGCCTGGAAATCCACCTCGCTGCGCGCATCCGTCCAGTCGGTGGTCGCCAAGGGCGGCGGCTCCGGCGGAGGCAGCGCCGGTCACCACATCAACAGCTCCGTCGTCTACGACGCGTGTCGCGGCAGCATCACCTCCAGCGAGGCCCTGGCCAACCCCTACGACTCCTACGCGACCTTCACCACAGGCATGTTCGACTGGCCGAACTACGCCGGCACCATCAACGACTCCCACTTCGTCACCCGCGACCGCATGGGCCGCACCATGGCCTTCGTCGCACGCGCTCTCAAGGACGGACTCACCACGGGCGGAAAGGCCTGGGGCGTGGGCGTCGAAGAGGGCGGCTCCCTCTTCATCGACAAGAACGGCCTGGCCACCCTCTCAGGCGCCGACACCTACGTCGTCCTGGGCGACCACCAGCCCGAGAAGGCCGTCTCGGGACAGCCCCTGACCTTCTCGAACTACAAGATCTGGCGCCTGACCTCCGGCCAGACCTTCGACTTCAAGAACCGTCCCACCTGCGGCTACTACCTCAGGAGCGTCACCAACGGCGTCGCCGACGGCAACCTGTACAGCGGCACGCCCGTCACCGGTTGCTGAAGCCGGCGATCAACGGTCCCGGAGGCGGGCAATCAGCTCACCCGAGCCATACACAGGGCCGAAATCGGCTATGCGACCTGGGCTGATAAAGGGGAGATAAAAGCTCCATAGGCGAGAAATCTTGCTGTGCCCGAGTCTGGAGCGGTCCCGTACGAGGAGAAGACGCAAGGTGGATGACGTGACGGAAGCAACGACGCGAGCGAATGAGACGACGGTGCCGGTGATGCCGTGCGCCGCGGTGGACGAAACGTTGGAGTTCTACCAGGCCCTCGGGTTCGAGGTCATCCACCAGCAGAAGAAGCCCTACGTCTACCTGGCGTTCGCCTGGAGCGGTTTCGAGCTGCACTTCGGAGGCGCCCCCGCACATCTGGACCCGAGCCAGGAGGACGGAGGAGGGTGCCTGGTCATAGTCGACGCAGTCGCGCCGTACCACGCGGCCTTTACGCATGCCATGCGCAAGGCCTACGGCAAAGTGCTGGCCAAGGGGCGGCCCAGGATCACCCGGTTCCGTCCAGGCGCAAGCCGCTTCACCCTTGTGGACCCATCCGGCAACTCGATCATCTTCATCCAGCGGGACGAGCCCGCAGAACTCGAGTACGGCGGATCGAAGCAGCTCGAGGGGCTGGCCAAGGCATTGGACAACGCCCGGATCTTCAGCGAGTTCAAGACCGACGACCGGACCGCCCTCAAGGCCTTGACCGTCGCCCTGCGCAAGTACGGGCACTCGGCGCCCGCCGTGGACCAGGCCCGGGCACTGGCCACCATGATCGAACTGGCCACGGCACTGGACGAACACGACAGGATCGACCAGTGGCGTCGGCAGCTGGCGGAGATGGACCTCACCGAAACCGAGAAACAACTGGTGGAAGGCACGCTGGAGAACGGTGCCGAACTGCGGCTATGGCAGACGTACCCCGCCACCGGGCCCGAGGCTGGCTGAGGCACCCGGCAACCGGCACCCGGCACCCAGCACCCAGCCATGGGCATCAGCTCGCGAACCTCGCGGTGACCTCCGGAGGGGCCAAGGCACGGCGCGGCGTAAGGCAGGGCGCTCGGGGGCTGGGGCATGATCGGCCGCGTGAAGACTTCCGGACGTCTGACCGCCTTCGTGGTCGCGGGCCTGCTCGCCGCACTCCCCGCGTGCTCGGAGTCCGACGGCAGTCCGGACCGTGGGACGGGTGCCCGTACCGGCCCAGATGCTGCGGCGGGTGCTCGTAAAGGCGCGGAGGGCGCGCGGACGGGGGCTGCCCGCACGGTGTTCCAGGGCGGGCACCCCGGCTCCGCGGGCGCCGGTGATCCGTACTTCCCGGAGCTCGGCAACGGCGGCTACGACGTCACGCACTACGCCCTGACCCTGTCCTACGACCCCGGCCGCGGGCGCCTCGAGGGCACTGCGGAGATCACCGCGAAGGCCACCGAGGATCTCAGCGCCTTCAATCTCGACCTCCTCGGCATGGAGGCGCTGGGCGCCACCGTCGACGGCCACAAGGCGCTGGTTCGGCAGGACGGGCAGGAGCTGACCCTGCAGCCGCGCGATCACCTCCGGAAGGGCGCAGCCTTCCGCAGCGTCGTGCGGTACGCGGGCACGCCGGAGTCGATCACGCACGACCACGGGTGGCGCGAGGGCTGGCTGAGGACGGACAACGGAGCGGTCGCGTTCGGTGAGCCGACGGGCTCGATGTCCTGGTTCCCGGGCAACCACCACCCCTCGGACAAGGCCTCGTACGACATCACCGTCACGGTCCCCAAGGGAGTGCAGGCGATCTCCAACGGGCGGCTGCGAGCCCGGCGCACCAGCGGAGACCGCGCCGTCTTCCACTGGCACCAGGCCGAGCCCATGGCCAGCCATGTGGCGACCGTGGCCATCGGCACCTACGACATCAGGACTTCCCAGACCCGATCGGGGGTCCCGATCGTGTCGGCGATGGACACGACCGCGCGCGTCGACGAGGACGGAGAGGTCCTCGGCCGGTTCCCCGAGATCATGGAATGGGCCGAGGGGAGGTTCGGTCCCTACCCCTTCTCCTCCGCCGGGGTGATCGTCGATCAGGCGGCCGACGTGCCCTACGCCCTGGAGACGCAGACCAGGCCGACCATTCCGGCCGACATCTTCCACACCACCAACGTGGTGCACGAGCTGGCCCACCAGTGGTTCGGCAACTCCGTCACCCCGCGAACATGGCGGGACATGTGGCTCAACGAGGGCTTCGCGACCTATGCGGAGTGGCTGTGGACCGAGGACCACGGCGGGGCCAGCGCCCAGCAGCACTTCGACCGCAACCACGCCAAGGCCGCGGACGACGACGAGTGGGACTTCCCGCCCGCCGAGCCGCCGAGCGCCGCGGACATCTCCGGCCAGCCGGTGTACGTGCGCGGGGCGATGGTGATCCACAAGATCCGCCAAACCGTGGGCGACGAGACCTTCCGTACGCTGGTGCGCGGCTGGCCCCTGCGCCACCGCCACGGCCATGCCTCCACGGAGGACTTCACTGCGTACGTGGAGGCCAAGGCCGGCCGTGACCTCGACTCGATCTGGGACTCGTGGCTCTACGGCGACGGCAAGCCCGCGTGATGGGGCCGACGCGGTATCAGGTCCTGATGCGCGGGCGGGCGGTCTCGACGAGCTGCATGTACTTGTCCCAGTTCCACGCAGTCCCCGGGTCGTCGTGAGTGGACAGCGGGACCTCGACATGGCCCAGAATGTGGTCCCGGTCGACCGGCACGTCGTACTTCGCGCAGATCGTGGCCGTGAGCACGGCAGATGCCTCGTACATCTCGTCGCTGTAGACCGGCTGATCGGTCCAGCCTTCGTGCTCGATACCAATGCTCCGGTAGTTGTACCACACGCTGCCGGAATGCCAGGCGACGTCGCGCTCACGCACGCACTGGGCGATCCGCGTGCCGGTCGAGCTGATCACGTAATGCGCCGACACTCGCTCGGCGGGGTCCTTGAACTTGGTGAGCATGATCGGCAAAATGTCTGTTGTCAGATGAATGACGACGTATTCGATGGGGTACGCCTCGGGGCGTTCGGAGGACGTGTAATTGGATTCGGAGGCTTCGACCCAGACGGCTGGGGCGTAGTCGACCGAGTGGTCCGTTCGCAGGGCCGCAGGCGGCCCTGCGGCAACCGGGGTCCTGCGCTTGGCGATCGGCAGCGCGGCCTTCGCCTTCTCCTCGGGCCTGACCAGCTGGGACAGCGCTCCGGAGGCCACAGTCGCACCCGCCACGCCGGCAGCCCCCCACAACAGACCTCGACGGCTAAGTCGGCTGTCTTCCATGGCCACTCCTCATGAGGTCAAGCAGGCAGGCAGAGGACGCCACGCCGTGAATCGCTGCATGGCGATAGGTAGGCGGGACATCACGCAATCTGATCGTTGACCAGGGCCCGCATGCCAGCAAGCCGATCGTCCGCCACTCGGCGCACTGGCGGCGCTTCTTGCTGGGGTAGGTGGAATCCCAGTGCGATTGGCTTTGCCTGCATTCAGGCGATGGAGGATGACGTGAGCGTTGGAGGGACCGCCCGCCGTTCGCTCACCGAGGGTCTGAAGCAGCGGCAGCGGTCCCGCGGTGAACCGCCAAACGTGCATTCACGGTGAGCGCTTCTCCGAAGGACCGGCCGGGCCGGGGCCGGCGGCTGCGTCCCGGTGGACGAGGCGGTACGCGGAGCCGGATCTGCGTCCGCGCCGGTGTCGTCCGTGGAGGGTGGCGGCTTCGATCAGGCTGTTGACCTGTGGGCTGTTCTGGCGGATGCGCGCGAGCTGTTTGAGTGTGATTCCTGCGGAGGTCGCGGCTGCGCCAAGGCGGCCGCTTCGGGCAAGGGAGCGCAGGAGGAGACGGAGCTGGAAGCCGTTCAGCTGTCCCGGTGAGGCCACCCGGTGCGCGCTGGCCAGCGCTGCAGCGGCGGTGAGTGCGCCGTCGAAGGCAGGGTCCTTACGCCATTCGCCGAGTAGGGACTCGCTGATGCCGGCTGCGGCCGCCCACCCCCGGGGGCCGAGGCCCAAGGCGGCCGCGTGGACGGCGTCGGCGCGCCGCTGATTCGTTTCGGCGGCCAGGTCCTGGTACCCGCACACTGCGGCAACCAGGGTCTGGTCGAGGGAGTCCCCTGCGCCTACACGGTCGATGACTGACTCAGCCCAGCTGTGGAGCGCGTCCCGTGAGTCTTGTGCCGGTGAGTTCGTCAACGCCGCCGTCCTCCTGCCTCCGGGATCTCGGCTCATTGTTGCGTGCGACTCGCTCCGGTCGCCGATCGCCGAGAGCGACCCATTGGTCGGTCTTTCGGCAGATGGCAAGCATGACCCTCCGGAGCCGCGCTGACGAGCCGGGGTACGACGATCACCGAGCTCATCAAAGAGCTCGCCGAGTACAGTCTGCTTCGCGTGGCCGGCCTTCCTTACTCCATGCCGACGAGACCCCGAAAGAGGATGCTGCCGTTCCGGGCGGCTGCCGCACGCGGTCGGCGCAAGTTTGGGGCCCGGTTGCCATCCGGCTGATGACCGCTAAGCCTTGAAGGGCGGGTTGCCGGATGGGTCGGGCGACCCTAGTTCATGGCGATCGTGAGGGAGCCTTCAGTGGAAGCACTGTCGTTCGATCAGTGGGCGCTCGGGTGGGCAGCCGGTGCCAGGGCGGTTCCCCACGGCGCGGTCGTGGCAGGACTTCTGGTGGACCTCGCGGCCGATCCGCGCGCGGTGTATGCCGTCCCGACGGTGGCCTTCCCGCTCAACCCTGCTGCCCGAGCTCTCGGCGTATCGCCCGTGATCGTCCGAACAGCAATGCACCAGCTCGCGGACGCCGGACTCGTCCGGCTTCATGCCGAAGACCGCCCCGACGGCTCATGGATGACGGTCACCCTCCTGCCCCCAGTCGACTCAAGCTCGGTGCAGGGCCACGCTCCGGCTTCGCTCACCCAGCACGACGACATGGACGATACGCCCGCATGAGCGTGGCCGGCGCCAGTCTCAGGCTGACCTGCGTGCCGATCGGTGCTGCTGGTGTTCTCGTCCGACGGGGTCAGTGCGGCGGCGGTTGAGCACCCCGACGAGCGTGGCGAGGTCCGCGGCGCCCGCCGGGTCATCCGCGTAGCGGGTGGTCTGGAGGGGGCCGACCTCAGGAAGGACGATGTCTTCCCGGGCCAGTACGTGGACCAAGGTCAACAGGGCTGCGCGGGCGTTGCCGTCGGTGAAGGGGTGGAAGAACGCCACGTCGAGGTACGCGCGCGCCGCTCGGGCGGCCAGCGGAATGTCCGCGTCGGTCGCCTCGCGCAGGCAGGAGGCGAAGTCGGCCCGGGTGTGCGGGGTCAGGCCGTACCGCTCGCGGCCGGCTTTCGCGTAAGCGTCGTTCGTGCGGAATGGTGCCTCTGCTGAGCCGAGGACCGTGCGCTGCCAGCCGGCCAGCAGCGCGAAGTCCAGCGGGGCGCGGCGTGCGGCATCGGCCAGGGCCAATGTGTGGGCGGCGAGCAGGCGCTCGGCGCGGACGGGGTCGCGTCGGCGCACTGGCCCTTCGCACCAGGTCCGGAACCCGTCGCTCGGGGTTGGAACCCGCTGTAGGACTGGTGCGTGTTGCCAGTCGGCCTCACGGCGGATGCGCAGCCAAACCGAGAGGCTGTCAGCAGCGGTCATGGAGATCCTCCAGGGCTGTCCTCTCACGGTGGTACCAGGAGGGGGCGTGGCCGGTGAGGCCGGCGGCCAGGTCCTCTCCTACGGAGACGATCAGTGTCGGTTCAGGGGTCACCCAGCTCTCGAACCGGCCGCCGATCGCGCTCTCCACCGCTCGCCTTGCTTCTGCTTGGTCCATGCCCGTGGTGGTGAGGAACCAGTGCAGCACCATCGAGGCCTGTCCGTGCCAGCCTCCCTCCGCTCCCGAGTCCAATGCGTGCGTCACGAGGCGGACGCAGGCCCGCTCCAGGTGCCAGCTGCGGTCCTCGGGTGAGGCATCTGGCGGCGGGGCCAGGTCGGCGAAGCGCTGAGCGGTCCGTTCCAGCCACTCCCGCCACTCCAACAGCGCGGCCACGACGCGGTCTGCGGTCGCGTCGGGGGTCGTCACCGAGCTCGGCCCGCTGATCCAGCTGCCGATGGGCCCGCCGAAGCGGTAGCACCAGTTCCATCCCCAGGCCCAGTTCCCGTATCGCTCCTGGATGATCGCTTCCACCTGGCTTTCACACCAGCGTTCACCCTGCCACCAGCCGGCCATCCCGGAGAGCACGGGTGGCACCCACTCGCGGACCAGCGAGCGGAGTTGGGCTTCCTCGTCCTCGTCCCAGGCGAACGGGTTCCGGGCCGGGTCGAATTCATGCCAGTGCCGTGTGCCGTTGTAGCGGGGAACACGGTTCTCGGGGAAGGGCAAGGTGTCACGGTTGTACGTCAGAGCCGGGCCTTCTTCTGTCCGATGCGATCGATCCACCAGTCTCGGCTCGAAGCGCTTCGGAAGGCGAACGGATTTCCGGACGGCACCCCAGTGGGGTGCGGCCTCCGTGCAGGACCCTGTGGCCCGCCGTCATCGTGGTCCCCGACGATTCTCGCAAGGGCACCCTCATCCCTCAGACCGACCGGAATCAGCACAGCGAGCAGCCATTCAGGTATGACGTCCCCCCAGACACCTTCCCGCACCCCGTCGAACCAGCATAGGTGCCCCCACTGACACCACTTCGGGAACGGCGAGCGGTGGGCCTCAGGGCTGGCGCGTCATCGCGTCTCCTTGGGCGCCGGCCGCCGACCACGCCTGGCTCTCCGTGCCCGCCGGGAGGCCAGTTCTCTTCGGGTCAGGGCCCAGAGTGCCGAGGCTGCGAAGAGCGCGGCGGTGATCAGCAGCCAGCTCCCGAGGAACACGTCCGCGGGCAGGGCCGTCGCCTCGGTGAAGTGGTCCACCCGGCCGAGTACAGGGGCAGCAGGACGAGGTCGTGCAGCAGGGCTGCGCCGACGAACCATACGGCCACGCCCCAGGTGTCCCCGTCCAGGAGTCGGACTCCTGCGTAGAGGGCGAGGGCGAACGAGCTCAAGGTGAGCGCGAGGTGGAGGGCGGAGGCACCGTAGCGGGCGCGCAGGCGGTTCATGCCGGCTCTCCGAAGGTGAGGCGGCCGACCCATTTGGTGTTGTGGACGCCGGGGGCGTTGGGGACCATGATCCGGGCCGGGTAGCCGTGGTCGTGGGAGAGGACCGCCCCGTTGACCTGGAGCGCGAGCAGGGAGCGGTGGTCGCGCACCTGATTGGGGGCGAGGACCACGGAACTGAACGGCCCGCCGCGCTGCACCGACTGGACGAGAACCTGCGGGAGATCGTCGGTCAGGCCCACGAGCGCCGCGAGGTCGGCCAGGCGTACTCCGCTCCACTCCTGGTCGTCGGTGGACCAGCCCTCGACGCAGGCGATCGGCAGCCAGGAGGTGTGCCGGGGCAGGGTGTGGAGGTCGTCTCGGGTGAGGACGGCCTGCCGTGGGCCCGCGCGGATGGTCAGCCGCCATGCGGGCCCGATGTCGTCTGCCCGGATGCCGACGGACGCGGCGGTCTTGTTGATCTGGAAGCCGTTCGGGCCGGTGCCGGGTTCTTGTCCGTGCGGGGCCAGCAGGGCGGTCGCGCTAGGGCCTGTTGCGAAAGTGGATCTTGTTCATTCATGATCACGTCTTGTGGGACGTGGAGATCTGACGAATGGCCAGTGGGCCCGGCTTGAGC
>NZ_JBHXNP010000042.1:0-69513 GCF_042719495.1 Streptomyces sp. NPDC058525 | reverse complement strand
GCTCTCTGGCGCCCGGGGTGTTTGCGGTTGGGCGGTATGGTTTTTATTTTTGCTCCCGGGGGGCTCGTTGGGGGGGGGGCCGGGGGGGGGGGCCGGGACCTGTCCGGTCCCGGCCCGCACCCCGGCCTCCTTCGACGCTACCCCTTCTTCGGGTTCGGGCACACCTGCCAGGCGAGGTGGTAGAGGGTGTTGACGCTGGCGTCGGTGGAGTCCATGGCCATGAAGCTCGTGGCAGTCTGCGGGTTGGACGTACCCGCGTTCACCCGCAGTTCCGTATTGATGTTGAAATTGCGTTTTTCACCGCACGGGGCCCAGACCAGGTCGGCGAACTCCGTCCTGTCGCTCGTCTGCCAGTTGTCGTTGAGCGGGCCGTTGAACGTGTGGGTCCGCTGGGATGTCTGCGGCATTCCCTGGAAGTAGTAGTTGGCCCTTTCCTGGCCCCACGCGCCGGGCTGGAGGAATGCGAATCCGCGGTAATCGGCCTGCACGATGGCGTAGGTGAAGCCGGAGGGCACGTGGACGCGGAGATTGAGCTGGCAGTTCTTGCGGAAGGCGGTGGGCGGGGCTCCGGGGCCGACCTGGGCGAGGTACTCGCTGTAGGTGACCGTGAAGGCGGTGTTGTCCGGGGCGACGGCCACTTCGGCGGTGCCTTCGCGGCAGCCGGAGCCGTTCACGGTGGCGAGTTCGATCACGATCTTGTCGGGCGGGGCGGTGATGGGCCCCGCGGCCACGGCGGGCGTCGACGCGGTGATCAGGGCCGCGGCCGCACCGCCGATGAGCAGGTGCCTGGTGCGGGTGCGGGTGCGGGTGCGCGCACGGGGGCGATGGCGGGACAGGGGATGAGACATCGTTGTCACTCCTAACTGTCGGGTCGGTCGGGGTTACGGCGCCCGCACACTCAGGCCGCGGGACATTCCCGCCACTCGAAGTGGTAGACGGTGCTGACGCTGCCGTCCGTCGAGTCCATGCTCATGAAGTTCAGTGCCTGCGGGTTCGACGTGCCCCCGTAGACCCGCAGTTCGGTGTTGACGTTGAGGTTGCGCTCCTCACCGCAGGGGGCCCAGACCAGGTCGGCGTAGTCGGTCTGGTCGCTGGCCTGCCAGTTGTCCGTGAAGGGGCCGTTGAACTGGTGGGTCGTACGGGCCGTCTGCGCGGAGCCCTGGAAGTAGTAGTTCGCGCGCTCCTGGCCGTAGGCGCCGCGCTGGAGGTGGGCGAAGCCGCGGTAGTCCGCGCGGGCGATGGCGTACGTGAACCCCTGGGGCACGTGGATGCGCAGGGCCAGCTGGCAGTTCTTGCGGAACTCGGTGCCGCCGGAGCCGGCTCCCGTCTGCGCGAGGTAGTTGCTGTAGGTGACGGTGAAGGCCGTGTTGTCCGAAGCGGCGGCGACCTCCGCGGTCCCCTGGGGGCAGCCCGAGCCGTTGACCCCGACCACCTCGACCGTAATGCGGCCGGGCGGCGGGATGTGCGGGGATTCGGTGTGGGCGGCCTGCACGGGGGCGGCCATGACCGACAGCACCGCGATCGCGGCACCGACGGCAATTCTGCGGAACGGCATTTCCGGTTCTCCATTCGTGCGGACGGGCACGGAATTGGATGTGGACATGGACATGCCATCACGCCGGCACCGGGGCGGCTAGGACGCAATACGGTCAATGGGCGCCGGCCGCATTCCCCGACGCACCCCCTGGCCGGATATCACGATCCCCGCGCCCCGCCGCGCGCCCCCCATCAGCCCTGCCGCACTCCCCGGCCGGACGGAGCATCCGGCGGCGGACCGGACGATGTCCGGTTTCCCCATCCCCGCCCCGCCCCCGCTCGGCCCCGCCCGGGCCGGCTCGTGCTCAGCACGAGGTCAGGAAGTGCGCTTCAGGGTCCAGGTGTTGGGATTGAAGCTGGGCACTGCGGAGTAGCGACAGCGGAGGCGGGGCTCGCGGTGACCGCGAGGGCGGTGACGGCCATGGTGGCCAGCGCGGCCGCGTAACGGGTGCGGATCACGGTACGTTCCTCCCGGCGCGCTGGGATCTCCGCCGACCGTCGGCGGGCCGTGCCAGGCGCCGCGTCATTGCCATCCGACAAGATCAGGCTGCGGACAGTAACCTATTGGGCACAACTCCCCGGCGGTTTATCGCCGTTGCCGATGCTTGGCACGATTTCCGCACGCCGCGGCGGAGGGAGGGGTCAGGCCAGGAAGCGCTCGACGCCCTCGCGGGCCCGGGCGTTGGAGGCCGCGGCCTCCGCCAGGGACCGGGCCAGGGCCCCGATCCACTCGTCCAGGCCCACCGGGCGCCGCGAGAGCACGATGCCCCGCACCTCGTGGCAGATCTCCCCGGCCACCACCCGGCCCCGGTCCACCCGCAGCGAGAGCCGCTGCTCCCCGAACGCGACGTCCAGTTCGGCGACCGAACCCTCGCGCCCGGACACCCGTTCCGCGACGGACCGCCTGCGCTTGACCCGTACGGCGCCCGGCGGCAGCAGGTCGGCCAGGTTCGCCGACAGCACCTGGGCGTAGAGGTTCAGGTCGGCGCTGTCCCTGCGCAGTGCCGCGGCCAGCAGCTCCACGTCCATCTCAGCCATCGAGGCTCACCACCATGGTCGGCCGGTCGATGACGTGGTCGTCACGCAGCGGGCGCACCGCCGTCCCGATGGCGAAGAACTCGGTCGTGTGCGCACCCCAGTTGTGCGAGTGCTGCCTCAGCCGGACGGCCACGATCCCCTCGGCCTCCAGGGCCTGCCCCTCCGCCTGCATCCGGCTCATCGCGAGCTCGCGGGCATCGTAGAGGGCCTGCGTGAACGGCTCGATCTCCACGTTGCGGCCGCCGGTGCTCAGCACCTGGGCGAAGCGCTGGTGCGCCACGTGGTAGACACACGACCCCATGACCAGGTCCAGCGGCGCGTATCCGGCCCGGATCAGCGTCCAGAACTCCTGGCCGGACAGGTCCGAGGTGAACGGCTTGCCCTTGTTGTTGAGCCAGGTCCCGCCCGGTCCCGGGTCCGCGCCGTCCGCCTTCACCGCCGTGCCGACCGCGATGAACTCGGCGATGTCCGAGCCGAACTCCTTGAACTCGATGTCCAGCCGCACCCCCACGATCCCGTCCGCCCCCAGGGCGCTCGCCTCCGCCTCCATCCGGCTCATCGCCAGCTCGCGGGCGTGGTACATGGCCTGGGTCAGCTTGGTCAGCTCCTGGTTCTTCGACCACCGGCCGAGCTGGATGCCCACGTGGTAGACCGAGGAGCCGAGGACCAGCCCGAGCGGGCGGAAGCCGGCCTCGCGCACCAGCAGGAACTCGTTCACCGTCAGGTCCGAGGTGAAGAACGAGCCCTTCTCCCCCGGCTGGAGCTGCGCCAGCCTCCGCATCGCATCCTCGGGCACGCCCTCCGCGGTCGGCCGTGCGGCCGCCCCGGCCCGTTCCCGCCCCGTTCCTTCGGTCATGTCAGTGCTCGCGTTCCAGTCTCATGATGGTCAGTGGCCTGGGCCCGGCGGGCCGCTCGGAGCGGCCGAACCGGGCGAGGGAGGTGCCGATGAGGACCGCCTCCGCGCTGTGGTCGCGCGAGTAGCCGTACGCGTCGCACTCGGTCTCGGACACGCTCAACTCCATCTCGTCGACCACCACCCCGTCTCCGCCGTGCTTCGCGGCATCGAGGGACAGCTGCTTGCGCGCGTCCTGGCGGACCCGGTCGATCAAGTGGGTGTATCCGTCGACCTCCTGGTTCCCCGCGGTCCAGCGGGTCCGGCGGGAGGTGCGCCAGTCGTCGTGCCGGGTCGCGAGGGCGATGCCGAAGGCGAGTCCGGTGGGGACCCATCCGGCGGACAGCAGCGCGGCGAAGTCCCGGCCGCTCAGGTGCGAGGTGAACGGCACCCGCGGCCGGATGCGCGAACGGGCCCGGACCGCGGTGCCCAGCACGGTGAACTCCACACCGCCCGCAGAGAATTCACCGATCCGCAGGTGCACTCCGACGATCCCGTCGCCGCCGAGCGCACGGCACTCGTCCACCGCACGGGCCAGCGCCAGTCTGCGCGCCCCGTACATCGCCCGCACCATCTGCACGTTGGCCGACGGCGGCACCCACCTCGACGGGGCCGCCTGGGTGACGCCCGTCGACCACGCGCCCGGGCAGCCCCAGGTGCCGCTGTAGCCGACGTTGAAGACGGCCGTGCCGAGCACCTGCCCGACCGGATCGAACCCGACGGCCTGGACCGCCGCGAACTCGTCGGGAGACAAGGCCGAGTCCCAGGTGCGACCGGCGGCCTCCCCCGGCAGGCCGGCGCCTCGTCGGTGTGTCATCGACTCCCGTGCCATCGTCCCGTGCCATCGTGCTCTCGGCTCACGCGCGGATCGCCTCGCCCTCCGGCAGCGTATGTCATCGATGTGATCAACGAAACGGGTCAGGCCGGCTTGTCCGCGTACCGCGTCTGCAGGGTGCGCAGGAGGTCGAAGGCGGGGCGGTCCACCGGTCGCTGCGCGTTGCCGAGGGCGATGACGGCGACGCCCTTCTCCGGGTCGAAGCCCACGAAGGAGGAGAAGCCCCCGGTCCCGCCGTTGTGCCAGATCTGGAGGTGCGCGCCCTGCCGGGGGTGGAGGCGGTGGGCCATCCAGCCGAGGTGTACCCAGGCGAAGGGGCTCTTGCGGTGCTCGACCGAACGGCTCAGGCGGATCGCCTCGGCGAGCTCCGGGGGTCCGCCGTCGAGCTGGGCCCGTACGAAGGCCACCAGGTCGGTCGCGGTCGAGTGCAGGCCGCCCGCTCCGGCCAGGTCGGCGAGGTGCCACGGTGCGACGGGCCGCCCGCGCCCGCTGCGGCCCTGCGCGGAGCGTTCCGCGCGCCCGGCGTCCACGGTCACGAGGGTGTCGGCCATGCCCAAGGGGGCGCAGATCTCGCGGGTGATGAGGGCCTCGTACTCGGTGCCGGCCCGGCGGGCGAGGGCCAGGCCCAGCAGTCCGGCTCCGAGGTTGGAGTAGCGGAACCGTTTCCCCGGCGTGGCCCCCAGCCGGGTCCGGGCCAGTCCGGACAGCAGGGCCTCGGCCGTGCAGTCGGCGTACGGATCCGGCTTCGACGGGCGCAGCAGGGCCTGGAGCAGCATGCCCCGGGGCAGCCGCGGCAGGCCGGAGGTGTGGGTGGCCAGCTGCCGGAGGGTGATCGGGCTGCCGTCCCGGGTCGGTACGACGGTTCCGTCGGGCAGCAGATCGGCGAGCGGCTCGTCCAGGCCCACCGTGCCGGCGGACGCCAGGCGCGCCAGGGCCAGGGCGGTGAACGGCTTGGTCACCGAACCGATCTCGAACAGGGTGTCGGGGCCGGGCGCGCCTCCTTGGGCCGCGCCGGTGAGTCCGGCGCCGCGGATCTCCACGGCGTCTTGCGCCAGCGCGGCCACCACCACGCCGACGTGCTTCCCGGCCAGGCGGTCCGCGGTCTCCTGGGCGAGCGTTGCGAGTTCTTGTGCCATGACGGAATCATGGCGGCCGCGGGCTCACAACCGGTGCGCCCTGATGATGATTTCCGGCGGGCGGACCTCCGACCTGAGCGGTACGGTCAGCCCACCTGGATGCCGATCACGCACGTGTCGTCGTCGGTGTCGGAGCGGCTCTCGGCGAGGAGGCGGTCCAGCTGCCCGTCCAGGTCTCCGGCTCCGGCGCCCGCCGCGTGCAGGAGATGGCGCAGCGAGTCCTGTACCGAGGAGTCCCGCCGTTCCACGAGGCCGTCCGTGAACATCAGCAGGGTGTCGTCCGGTTCGAGCCGTACTTCCCGCTCGACGTACGTGACATCGGGCAGGGCTCCGAGGAGCAGGCCCTCGATGAGGGGGAAGGCGTCGGCCTCGCCGCCGCGGACGAGTACGGGCGGCAGGTGGCCCGCGCGCGCCCAGCGCATCACCCTGGTGCGCGGGTCGAAGAGGCCGCAGACGGCGGTGGCCGTCACGTGCTTGGCCAGGTTGTGGGTGACCGTGTTCAGCCAGGACAGCAACTGGGCGGGGCCCGCGCCGGTCACGGCGAGGCCGCGCAGGGCGTTGCGCAGGACGACCATGCCGGTGGCCGCCTCGATGCCGTGTCCGGCGACGTCGCCCACGGACAGCATGATCAGTCCGGAGGGCAGCACCACGGTGTCGTACCAGTCGCCGCCGACGAGCGACTCGGTCTCCGCGGGCCGGTAGCGGACGGCGACCCGCAGCCCGGGGGCCTCGATAGCGGGTGGCGTGGGGGGCATGATGGCGTGCTGGAGCTGGAGGGCGAGCCGGTTGCGTTCGGCGGACTCGGCCTCGGTGTGGGCGAGCTGGTCCCGGGTCGCGGCCAGGGCGACCTCGGTCCAGTGCTGGGCGGAGATGTCCTGGTAGGCGCCGCGCACGGCGTACAGCTGCTGGTCCGCGTCGAGGACGGGCTCGGCGACGACCCGGATGTGGCGGGTGATTCCGTCGGGCCGCTGGAGGCGGAAGTTGACGGAGGCGGGGCGGCGGTGGCGGAGCACCGCCCGCAGGAAGGCGCCGAGGGCGGCGGAGTCGTCGGGGTGGGCGTAGCCGGGCAGTTCGTGCAGCCGTACGGGGGGTGCGGTGGCGGGGAGTCCGTGCAGGGCGTAGAGCTGGGCGTTCCAGGTGGTCTCCCCGGTGGCCAGGTTCTCCTCGAAACCGCCGATCCGGCCCAGGCGCTGGGCGTGCTGGAGGATGTTGGCCAGCCGGGCGGTCTCGTCCTCGATCCGCCAGATCAGCAGGACGGCGGCGCCGTGGCGGCTGACGCTGATGTCGGCGACCGAGGTGAGCGGGATCTGGTCGACGAGCGCGGTCAGGCTCATGCGTTCGGCCCGGAAGGGCTCGCCCGTCGCGTGGACGCGCTCGATGATGTCGAACAGCCCGCTCTCGCCGGCGGCCATCGGGTAGGCCTCCAGGAGCAGGGCGCCGTTGACGTCGCCGCGCGGCCGTCCCAGCGGGTCGACGAACCGGCTGCCGGCGTGCCGGATCCGGAAGTCGCCGAGCCGGCCCTCGGGGTCGAGGACCGGGGTGAGCACCACGGCGGGGTCCTGGAGTCCCTCGGCGAGGTCGATGAGTTCCGCGACGTCGGGGAGCACCGCCTCGGTGGCCGTGAGGTCGCGCGGCGGCGAGGCGTCCATGGTGCGCGCGCACAGGTCGGCGAGGGCCTCGACCTGGCGCTCGATCTGCGGCGGCTGTGGTGCCAGGGGCTCTGGCCAGCAGATTTCGAGCACCCCGTGGATCCGTCCGCCCGTTCCCGTGGGTACGGCCATCCGTCCGCCGCCGGGCCACTGGAGGTGGCCGATCGAGGGCAGCCGTTCGCGTTCGAGGCTGGCGAGGGTGACCAGCCGCCGCTGGGTCAGGGCCCGGCGGGCGACGGTGGAGACGCCCGGGGGTACGTGGCGCCAGCGGGCGGCCTCTCCGGGGCGGAATCCGGCGTGGCCGGCGAGGGCCAGCGAGCCGTCGGGCACCGCGGTCCACACGGCGACGGCGACCGCTCCCAGCGGGCCCAGCGCGTTCGTCAGGAGGGACTCGGCCACCGCCTGGGTGTCGGCGGCGGCGGCGAGTATCCCGCTCTCGGCGGTGCGCAGCCGGACCGACACCGCGGAGTGCCGTTCGGGCGGGGCGTCGGCCGTGCCGGTGCGCTCGACGAACTCGGCGGCGATCTCGCTGACGTGGTCGCGGGACGCCTGGTTGACGATGTCGGCGGCGAGTTCGAGGGGGGACATCCCGCTGTCGCGGCACAGCAGGTCGAGCTGCCGTGCCGCGGCGGCCGGGGTGCAGTGCAGTTGCCCGATCAGGATGCCCTTGGCCAGTTCGACCAGGGCCCGTCCGTCGGCGGCAGCCTGGGCCTCCAGCACCTCGCGGCGCAGCCGTTCGACGGTGGCGACGAGGCGTCCCAGCGGGGTCGGGGCCTGGTGCGGGATGGCGGGCGCGGGCAGGCCGGGGACGGGCGTCTGCAGCGGAACGGCCTCCTCGTGCCGTTGCGTGTCCCCGATCATCGGGTGAGCCAGTGCCGGACGCGGGCGATGAGGTCGTCGGCGTCCACCGGCTTGGTGACGTAGTCGCTGGCGCCCGCGGCGAGGCTCTTCTCCCGGTCGCCGGGCATCGCCTTGGCGGTGACCGCGATGATGGGCAGGCCTTCGTACGCCGGCATCCGCCGGATCTCGGCGGTGGCCGCGTAGCCGTCGAGTTCGGGCATCATCACGTCCATCAGGATCAGGTCGACGCCGGCGTTGTGGGTGAGGGCGTCGATGCCCTTGCGGCCGTCCTCGGCGTGGAGCACGCGCATGCCGTGCAGTTCCAGGACCCCGCTGAGGGCGAAGAGGTTGCGTGCGTCGTCGTCGACGACGAGGACGGTGCGTCCGGCGAGGTCGCCGTCGAGCACGTGCGCGGCCTGCTGGCGGTGCGTGACCCCGGAGACCGGGGGCAGTACGTCACCCGGCTGCTCGGCGGACAGGTGGAGCGCGATGCGTTCTCGCAGCTCGTCGAGGCTGGAGAGCAGTTCCACGTGCCGTGACGCGGACCGCTGCCGCAGGGCGTCCTCCTGGCCGGTCCTGATCCGGGGGTTGTTGTGGGCGAGGACGGGGAGCGAGGACAGGGCCGGGTCCCCGTCGAGGGCGTCGAGGAAGTGCAGCGCTTCGCCGTCGGGCATGTCCAGTTCGAGGACGACGCAGTGGAAGGGGTCCGATGCCAGGGCGGCGGCGGCTTCCCGCGAGCTCGTGGCGTTGACCACCTGGATGCCCCCGCGCTCCCCCGTCACCTCGTGGCGGGGGGCGAAGTCCCGGGCGGCGCTCTCGGCGACGAGGGAGAGCAGCCCGTTGGGGCGTTCCTCGATCACGAGCAGGCGGCGGGCCCGGCGCTGGGCGGGCAGGACGGGCGCGTCCGGGCGGCCCGGTCCGGCCGCGGCCGAGGCGGCGCCGCCGGGGAGCGCGGCGGGAGCGTCGGTGCGCGGGGCGGCGTCCTCGTAGTCCGCGCGGCTGACCGGCAGGTAGAGGGTGAAGGTGCTGCCCTGGCCGGGTGTGCTCTGCGCGACGACGGCCCCGCCGAGGAGCTGGGCGATCTCGCGGCTGATGGAGAGCCCCAGGCCGGTGCCGCCGTACTTGCGGCTGGTGGTGCCGTCGGCCTGCTGGAAGGCTCCGAAGACGGACTCCAGCTGCTGTTCGGGGATGCCGATGCCGGTGTCCCGTACCCGGAAGGCCAGCAGGGGCCCGCGCCGGGGCAGCCCGGCGGGGATCTCGGAGTCCGCCGCCGGTTCGATGCGGAGCTCGACGCCGCCGCGTTCGGTGAACTTGACGGCGTTGGACAGCAGGTTGCGCAGGATCTGGCGCAGCCGCGAGTCGTCGGTGAGCAGGTCGTCGGGGGCGCCGGGGGCGGTGGTGACGGTGAAGTCGAGGCTCTTCTGGGTGGTCATCGGCCGGAACGTGGCGTCCACGTACTCGAGCAGCTGGGGCAGGTGCACCCGCTCGGGGTTGATGTCCATCTTCCCGGCCTCGACCTTCGACAGGTCGAGGATGTCGTTGATCAGCTGGAGCAGGTCCGAGCCGGCCGAGTGGATGATGCCCGCGTACTCGACCTGCTTGGGGGTGAGGTTGCGGGCGGGGTTCTGGGCGAGCAGCTGGGCGAGGATGAGGAGGCTGTTGAGCGGGGTGCGCAGCTCGTGGCTCATGTTGGCCAGGAACTCGGACTTGTAGGTGGAGGCCAGCGACAGCTGCTGTGCGCGGGTCTCCAGTTCCTGCCGGGCCTGCTCGATCTCCAGGTTCTTGGCCTCGATGTCGCTGTTCTGGCTGGCGAGGAGCGCGGCCTTCTCCTCCAGCTCGGCGTTGGAGCGCTGGAGTTCCTCCTGCTGGACCTGGAGCTCCTCCGAGCGCGCCTGGAGTTCGCCGGTCAACCGCTGGGACTCGCCGAGGAGTTCGTCGGTCCGGGCGTTGGCGACGATGGTGTTGACGTTGGCTCCGATGGTCTCCATCAACTGGGCCAGGAAGTCGCGGTGTACGGGGGTGAAGGCGCTGAAGGAGGCGAGTTCGATGACTCCGAGGACCTGGTCGTCGACCACGATGGGCAGGATGATCAGGCTGCCGGGGGTGGTGTGGCCCAGGCCGGAGGAGATGACGTAGTCGCCGGGGACCTGGTCGGTGGCGATGATCCGGTGGCTGCGGGCGGCCTGCCCGACGAGGGACTCGCCGAGGGCGAACGTGGTGCCCACCGCGGCGTCCGCGGGACGGCCGTAGGAGCCGACGAGGGTGAGCACGGTGCCGCCGGGGCGGTCCTCGGCGAGGTAGAAGGCGCCGTACTGGGCGGCGACGAGCGGCGTCAGTTCGTCCATGACGAGTTCGGCGACGGCGGCGAGGTCCCGGTGGCCCTGCATCAGGCCCGAGATGCGGGCCAGGTTGGACTTGAGCCAGTCCTGCTCCTGGTTGGCCCGGGTGCTCTCGCGCAGCGAGCCGACCATGGAGTTGATGTTGTCCTTGAGTTCGGCGACCTCGCCCGAGGCGTCGACGGTGATCGAGCGGGTCAGGTCGCCCTCGGCGACCGCGCTGGCGACCTCGGCGATGGCCCGGACCTGGCGGGTCAGGTTGCCGGCCAGCTCGTTGACGTTCTCGGTGAGGCGCTTCCAGGTGCCGGAGACGCCCTCGACCTCGGCCTGGCCGCCGAGCCGGCCCTCGCTGCCGACCTCGCGGGCGACGCGGGTGACCTCGGCGGCGAAGGCGGAGAGCTGGTCGACCATCGTGTTGATGGTGGTCTTCAGCTCCAGGATCTCCCCGCGGGCGTCCACGTCGATCTTCTTGGACAGGTCGCCGTTGGCGACGGCCGTCGTGACGAGGGCGATGTTGCGGACCTGGCCCGTGAGGTTGTTCGCCATGGAGTTGACGTTGTCGGTGAGGTCCTTCCAGGTGCCCGCCACGTTGGGAACCTGCGCCTGGCCGCCGAGCCGGCCCTCGGTGCCGACCTCGCGGGCCACGCGGGTCACCTCGTCGGCGAACGCGGACAGCGTGTCGACCATGGTGTTGATGACCCCGGCCAGCGCGGCGACCTCGCCCTTCGCCTCCACCATGATCTTCTGCGAGAGGTCGCCGCGGGCCACGGCGGTGGCCACCTGGGCGATGGAGCGCACCTGGCCGGTCAGGTTGGAGGCCATGACGTTGACGTTGTCGGTGAGGTCCTTCCAGGTGCCGGAGACCCCCCGTACGGTGGCCTGGCCGCCCAGGTTGCCCTCGGTGCCCACCTCGCGGGCCACGCGGGTGACCTCGTCGGCGAACGCGGACAGCTGGTCGACCATCGTGTTGATGGTCTCCTTCAGCTCCAGGATCTCCCCGCGGGCGTCCACCCGGATCTTCTGCGTCAGATCGCCTTGGGCCACGGCGGTGGTGACCTCGGCGATCGAACGCACCTGGGCGGTCAGGTTGTCGGCCATGACGTTGACCGATTCCGTCAGGTCCTTCCACGTGCCGGAGACGCCCTTGACGTCTGCCTGGCCGCCCAGTCTGCCCTCGGTGCCCACCTCGCGGGCCACCCGCGTGACCTCCCCGGCGAATCCGGAGAGCTGGTCGACCATCGTGTTGATGGTCTCCTTCAGCTCCAGGATCTCCCCGCGCGCGGTGACCGTGATCTTCTGCGAGAGGTCGCCCTTGGCCACGGCGGTCGCGACCTGCGCGATCGAGCGCACCTGGGCCGTGAGGTTTCCGGCCATGAAGTTGACCGAATCCGTGAGGTCCAGCCAGGCGCCGCCGACTCCCGGTACGTCGGCCTGGCCGCCGAGCGTTCCCTCGGTGCCGACCTCCCGGGCCACCCGCGTCACCTCGGAGGTGAACAGCGACAGCTGGTCGGCCATCCCGTTGAACACGGTGGCGATCTCGCCGAGCAGCCCGTCGGCCGTGTCCGGCAGCCGGGTACGGAAATCCCCGTCCCGCACGGCCGTCAGGCCGGCCAGCAGCAGGCGCAGCTCCGATTCGCCGATCCCGCCCTCGCCCGGAAGCGCCGCCGACCTCCTCGGCGACTCCGTGCCCGTCCGCTCAGCCATCCGCCAACCTCACTCTAGACGCACCGGATCCGTGGCCCGGCCGCAGATTCCGCTTTCGCGGCACAGCCGGGCCGATGAAGGCTAACGCCGCCGAACGGACCTTAAGGCACCGCGATCACTCCGAAGCCCTGCTCGCACACAGTCGTACGCGGGCTCCCGGGTGCGCGAGCGAGCGCCGGGCGGCCGGATCGGCGGCGTCACGACCCGGCGAGGGCGCCTTCGACGCTCGGGTACAGGGAGAGGACGGTATCGGCGCCGGTGAGGGCGAAGAGGCGGCTCAGCTGCTCGCCGGGGGCCGCGATGCGCAGCGTGGTGAGCTGGTGCATCCGCAGCAGCAGGTTCAGGAACGACGAGTCGCCGAAGGTGATGGATCCGGCGTCCAGCACCACCACCAGGTGCCCGTCCGCCGCCGAGACGAGCGCCTCCTCGAGCGGGCCGAGCGTGTCCTGGTCGAGCTCGCCGCGGGCGGCCACCACCCATCCGGCCCCGGCCGGGTAGCTCTCGCCGACCACGCCATGGTGGTACGCGTCCTGTGCTCCGGTCATGTCCGCCTCCCCGGCTCGTCGCCTCTACGTCCTCCGCAAGGGAGTATGCCTGTTGATGGATCCGGCGAGGACGCCCGGTCCCGTGGCCGGACCCACACGAGAAAGTACGAAGAAGACCGTGTAGGACCGCGGGATCCGGGCACAAGCGCCCGAGCAGCCATCAGTCAATCGGGAGGGAACGGCCACATGACTCGCTCGGCCACCGCCGTAAGCCCCATGCCTGCTCGCCACGCGCAGATGCCGCCCGCTCCGAACACCGCCGCCGCTGGAGCCCCGACGCAGGACGTGGACCTGCTCCGGGTGGAGAACCCCCGCGAAATGGCGCCCACCGACGCGCGCGAGCTGTCGAAGATCTTCTTCGAACGGCTCCGCACCCTGGAAGAGGGCACGCACGAGTACCAGTACGCCCGCAACACGCTGATCGAGATGAACCTCTCCCTCGTGCAGTTCGCCGCGCGCCGGTTCCGCGCCCGTGCGCTGGGCGGGAGCCTGGACATGGACGACATCATCCAGGTGGGGACGATCGGCCTGATCAAGGCCATCGACCGCTTCGATCCCGAACGCGAGGTCGAGTTCTCCACGCTGGCGCTGCCGTACATCACCGGTGAGATCAAGCGTTTCTTCCGCGACACCACCTGGGCCGTGCACGTCCCGCGCCGTCTGCAGGAACTGCGTACCGAGCTGGCCAAGGCGCAGGAGGCCCTGACCGACGTCCTGGGCCGGGCCCCGACGGTCAAGGAGGTGGCCCAGCACCTCGAACTGACCGAGGAGCAGGTCATCGACGGGCTGGTCGCCGCGAACGGCTACACGAGCGGCTCCCTGGACACCAACGGCGGGGACGGCGACGAGCAGTCCGCGACGGGCCGGACGGCGCTGCCGCTGGCGGACCGGATCGGTGAGCTCGACCCCGCCATGGAACTCTTCGAGGAGTTCCACACGCTCGCTCCGCTGCTGGAGCAGCTGAGCGAACGCGACCGGCTGATCCTGCAGTTGCGCTTCGGCGAGGAGAAGACCCAGGCGGAGATCGGCGCCGCGCTCGGCATCTCGCAGATGCAGGTCTCGCGCCTGCTGTCCCGGACCCTGACCCGGCTGCGCGCCGGAATGCTCTCGGCTTAGGCAGCGGCATGCCCTCCCCCGGCCGGCCCGACCGGCCCGTCCCGACCGACGGTGTCCAGGCGCTCTACGACAGCGTGCTGTGGGCGGACGCGGTCGTGCGGTGTGCCCCCACGGGGGCGGGCACGGGCGCGGCGCCGACGCTGACCGCCCAGCCGTTGCGCGACCGTCCCGGCGCCCTGCTGAGCGGCAGCTGCGACCTGGACACCCGGCCGATCCTGTGCGCGGCGCTCGGCGTCGTCACGCGGATCCCCGGCCCGATCGTCCATCTCGACCTGTCCGCGGTGGCCTTCCTCGACGCCGCGTCGGTCGCCGCCCTGTTGCAGGCCTCCTCCACCGTGACCGGACAGGGGCGCCGCCTGCTGCTCCACGACCCGCCGTACTCGCTCCGCAAGATCGTGGCGATGTTCCCGGACGAATGTGCCGCGCTGGAGGTCGCAGCATGATCAAGCTTCCCGCGCCCGCCGGCCCCGGGGCCTTCGTCCACCCCGCGCTCTTCTACCGGGGTCAGGCGGAGTACCTGGCAGGGGTGGGAGGTTTCGTACGCGCCGCGCTGGCGGCCGACGAGCCGGTGCTCGTGGCCGTGCCCGGCCCGCGCCTGGACGTCCTGCGCGAGAGCCTCGGCGCGGACGCGGCCGAGGTCACCTGGACGGAGATGACGCGGCTGGGCCGCAATCCCGGCCGTATCCTGGCCGCCTTGCAGGACTTCGCCGACCGGCACCCGGATCGGCCCGCCCGCATCGTGGGCGAGCCCATCTGGCCCGGCCGCTCGCAGGCCGAGGTGCTGGAGGCCACGCGCCACGAGGCCCTGATCAACACGGCGTTCGCGGGCCGGCCGGCCACCATCCTGTGCCCGTACGACGTCGAGGGCCTGCCGGCCGCCGTGGTGTCCGATGCCCGGCGTACCCATCCCACGCTGATCGAGCAGGGCTCGGACCTGCCCAGCGCGGACTACGCCGACGCCCCCTCGGTCTGCGCCGACTGCGACCGCCCGCTGCCCGAACCCGAGGACGGCGCGCCCTGGCTCGCCTACGCCCACGGGGAGCTGGGCGAGGTCCGCGACCACGCCGAGGCCTGGGCCCGCGGCACGGCCCTGAGCGCGGCGCGCCGGGGCGACCTGATCCTCGCGCTGAGCGAGGCCGCCGCCAACTCCCTTTCCCACGGCGGCGGGAGGGGCGCGCTGCGGCTGTGGAGCACCGCCGCCGGGATCGTGGCCGAGATCCGCGACGGCGGACACCTGGCCGATCCGCTGGCGGGCCGCCGCCGGCCCTCCCTGACGTCGGTCAACGGCGGCCGCGGGCTGTGGATGATCCACCAGCTGTGCGACCTGGTCGAGACCCGCGCCTCGGACGGCGGCCTCACTCTGAGACTGCACATGGCAACGCCCTGAGGGCGACGCTCCCCTAGACTGTCGGGCACGCTCGATGTCCCGGGACCGGGGGGTACGGGTACGGACGGTGCGGAACACCGGCCGTGCGGAGACGGGCGGGAACCGCGACGGTCCTCGCGATCACATACCAGTGCCAACGGTGGGGGTGAGAGTTCACAGTGGAAACAATCGGAGCGGACACCAGCGATTCACTGCGCACCGGACCTTCCGTGGCGGGGCAGCGCCGTCGGCTCGCCCTGTCCGGCGTCCGGGGCCACGTGGCGAAGGGCCGCGACTTCACGCGGCAGGCCTTGCAGGACTGGGGCTGGGACCGGGAGGCGACCGCCGAGGACGTCCTGCTCGTCGTGTCCGAGCTGCTGACCAACGCCTCGCTGCACGCGGGTGGTTGCATCGAACTCGCGCTGACGGCCGGCGAGGTCCTGCGGATCGAGGTCTTCGACGGCACCACGGCGCCGCCCCGCCCGCACCCGGCCCCCCAGCGGGGCCTGCCGGGCGGGCACGGCCTGTACATCGTGGACCGCCTCTCGGACCGCTGGGGCACGATCACCGGCGAGAACGGCAAGGCCGTCTGGGCCGAGGTCGAGGCGTCCCGGCTGACCTCGGGCAGGTCCACGGGCCTGTGACCCGGCCGGGTCCGTCCGTCCCGTACGTCACCGCGGCCGTGCGATGCGGCCGGCCCGCGCCCTTGTCCCCGTACGGGCGCGTGATTGCGGCGGACGGGGGCAGGCGCGCGGTATGACCTCCAACGCGCTCAGCTCCCTGGCCCTGTCCCCGGCGCCCGGACCGGCCTGGTTCCACCTGGCCGTCATCGCCTTCGCCCTCCTCGTCCTGTTCCGCACCCTGGCCCGGCACCGGTAGGCCGCTGCGGTGCCGGGCCAGGCGCGCGGGCTGCCGGGGGCGGCGGGCCGGTCAGCGGTGCAGCTGCCGCGTCCAGTCCTGGGGCACCCGGTCGGCCGGTCCCGGCGCCGGCTGGTCCGCGGGGTGGTCGCGCGGCGGCGTCAGCTCGGGCCCGGACTCGTAGAGCTCGCCGCTGTCGTAGTTCCAGAACCACTCCTCGCCCGGTTCGAAGCTCTGCACCAGGGGATGGCCGGTGGCCTTCCAGTGGGCGGTGGCGTGCTGGGCGGGGGACGAGTCGCAGCAGCCGACGTGGCCGCACTGGGCGCAGCGGCGCAGGTGGAACCACCAGCCGCCCACCGCGTCGCAGTCGCCGCAGCCCGGGCCGGTGGGCGCGGCGCTCGGGTCGATTCCGTTGATGTCGGTCATACCGGCTCCTCGGCGATGTCGCTCTCGGTCTAGGTCTCGGATTCCGTCTCGGTCTCGGTTCCGGTTCCGGGCGCCGTCTCGGCCTCCGGGGCGGTCAGCGGCAGCAGCACCTGGAAGCGGGTGTCGCCCGGCGCGGACTCGACCTGGAGGCTGCCGTGGTGCTTGTTGACGACGATCCGCCAGGAGATGTCCAGGCCGAGCCCCGTGCCCTCGCCGACCGGCTTGGTGGTGAAGAAGGGGTCGAAGATGCGGCTGCGGATGTCCGCCGGGATGCCGGGCCCGGTGTCGCGGAACTCCACCAGCAGCCGGTCCCCTTCCCGTCCCGTGCGGACCGTCAGCGTTCCCTCGCCGCCGGTGCTCCCGATCGCGAAGACGGCGTTGTCGATGAGGTTGGTCCACACCTGGTTGAGCTCCGCCGGGTAGGCCGGCACATCCGGGACGGAGCGGTCGTACTCCTTGACCACCCGTATCCCGGGCCCGGTCTTGCCGGAGAGCATCAGCAGGGTGCTGTCGAGGAGTTCGTGGACGTCGACGACCCGGTGCGGGGCGCGGTCGAGCTGCGAGTACTGCTTGGCGGCGTCCACGAGGTGGGAGATGCGGGTGGTGGAGTCGTCGATCTCGTCCATCAGCAGCTCGGTCTCGACCGTGTAGTTGAGCCAGCCGATCGCCCCGGGCAGGATGTCCTCGGCCACGGTCGCCGCGACGTGCTCCAGCCAGTCCGTGTCCAGCCCGGCCTGTACGAAGGTCGGCGCGATCCGCCAGCCCTCCGCGATGCCGTGGTCGTCGAGCCAGTCCGCGAGCTCGTCCTCCCGGTCGGAGGCCTCCAGGGGGCTCAGCACCGGAGCCTTCGCGACGCGTTCGGCGGTGCGCTCCTGGATCTCGATGAGCTCGGCGAGCGCCTCGCGGGAGTAGGGGCCGTGCGCGATGACGGCCAGCTTGTGCCGCATCTTGCCCACGCGTTCGCGCAGCGCCGCGGTGGCCCGGACGGCCGCCGCGGCCGGGTTGTTGAGCTCGTGGGTGAGTCCCGCGGACAACGACCCGAGCGCCAGCAGGCGTTCGCGCTGCCCGATGGCCCGCTGGGTGTTCTTCGCCCCGAAGAAGAGCCCTTCCAGCAGGTGCGCGGCCATCGGGAACCAGTCCCGCATGACGTCCGCGAAGGACTGCGCGGGCAGTACGAAGAACCGCGTCGGCTCGGTCACCCGCATCGAGTTGGTGTACGCCTGCGGCACCCGGTCGCCCAGGTAGGCCTGCATGGCTCCCGCGTACACCCCGCGCTGCGAGGTCCGGCTCACCTCGACGTCGTCGCCGCCGACCCGGCGGGAGAGCACGACGGTGCCCTCGATCATCACGTAGAAGCAGGTCGCCGGGTCGCCTTCGGCGTACACCGGTCCGGTTTCGAACCGCTCGACCCGCCCCTCCGCGCACAGCCGCCCGAGCTGCTCGGGGGTGAGCTTCTCGAACAGGAACAGCGAGGCGATCTCCTGCGGGCTGCACGGCATGGCCTGCCCGCTCATGACTGCTCCAGGTACCGGTGGACGAGCATCACGGCCATGGCTCCCTCTCCGACGGCGGACGCGACGCGCTTCGCGGACTCGGCGCGCGCGTCGCCCGCCACGAACACGCCGGGGATGTTGGTCTCCAGGTGGTAGGGCGGCCGGTCCAGCTCCCACTCGGCCGGCGGCCGGCCGTCCGGTGTGAGGTCGGGCCCGGCCAGGATGAAGCCGCGCTCGTCGCGCAGCACCGTGCCCGCCAGCCAGTCGGTCCGCGGGGCGGCTCCGATGAAGACGAACACCCACTGGGCGTCGACGAGTTCGCTCGCGCCGCTGTCCACGTCGCGCAGGGTCAGCTGCTCGAGGTGGCCTTCGCCCTGCGCCGCCTCGACGACCGTACGGGTGCGCACCGTGATGTTCGGTGCCTCTTCGATCTGCTGGATCAGGTAGTACGACATCGACGCCGCCAGGGACTCCCCGCGGACCAGCAGCGTCACCGACTTCGCACCCCGTGCCAGGTACATCGCGGCCTGTCCGGCGGAGTTGGCGCCTCCCACGATGTACACGTCCTGCCCCTGGCAGGCGGACGCCTCGGTGAGCGAGGAGCCGTAGTACACCCCTCGGCCGGTCAGGTCCTCGCAGCCCGGCGCCTGGAGCTGCCGGTACGACACCCCGGTCGCCAGGATGACGCTGTGCGCGGTGACCGACGAGCCGTCGGAGAAGCGGACGACGCGCGCGGCTCCGTTGACCTCCAGGCCCGTGACCTCGCGCGCCGTGAGGATCTCGGCGCCGAACCGGCCGGCCTGGCGGCGGGCGCGGTCGGTGAGCTGCGCGCCCGAGACGCCGTCGGGGAAGCCGAGGTAGTTCTCGATGCGCGAGCTCTGTCCGGCCTGGCCGCCGGTCGCCGACCGCTCGACCAGCACCGTACGCAGCCCCTCGGAGGCCCCGTACACGGCCGCGCCGAGCCCGGCCGGGCCGCCGCCGATCACCACGAGGTCGTAGAAGTCGGCGGCCGGCGTCGTCGCGAGCCCCACGTGGGCGGCCAGGTCGGGGGCCTCGGGCTCGATCAGCACGGTGCAGTCCGGGGTGATCACCACGGGCAGCCGGTGCCCGTCGGTCCCGGCGGCCTCCAGCAGCCGCCGGCCCTCGGGCTCGTCGGAGGAGTACCAGCGGTACGGCACCTGGTTGCGGGCCAGGAACTCCCGCACGTCCGAGGAGCGCGCCGACCAGCGGTGTCCGACGACCTTGGTCGCGGGTACCGGCCGGTAGTCGCTGGAGCGCCAGGCCGTGAGCAGGTCGTCCACGACCGGGTAGAGCTTCTCCTCCGGCGGGTCCCAGGGCTTGAGCAGGTAGTGGTCGAGGTCGACGACGTTGATCGCGTCGATGGCCGCGCCGGTGTCGGCGTAGGCGGTCAGCAGCACCCGCCGCGCGCCCGGGTAGACGGTCAGGGCCTGTTCGAGGAACTCGATGCCGTTCATCTGGGGCATCCGGTAGTCGGCCAGGATCACGGCGACCAAGTCGCCCCGCAGCTTCAGCTCGCGCAGCGCGTCCAGCGCGGACTCGCCGGACTCGGCGCGCACGATCCGGTAGCCGGCCCCGTAGCGGCGCCGCAGGTCACGGGCTACGGCACGGGATACTCCCGGATCGTCGTCCACGGTCAGGATGACGGTCCGCGCGGTGTCGGCGACCTCTGCCATGCGTCTCCCACGAAGGACCCGGACCGGCAGGCCGGGCGAGCCGCCCGCGCCGGTTCCCGCCCATCGTACGTTCGCTCGTGCGGACGTGCTCCGGTATGCCGCGGTCGCCAGCCGGGCGGCGAATTCCCGCACCTGGCGCGGATAGGCTGACCGCATGACTGTGCTCGTGTACGAAGACTTCGGCACCGGACGCCACCGCGAGGCCTCCCTGATCCGCCATGCGCTCGGCAGCGTCCACGACGAGGAGCTGGTGGCCGGCCTGGCCGGCGGGATCGGCTTCATGTACTTCGTCTTCGAGTACGCGGGCCGGGTGCCCATCGCCACGATCGTGGCCCAGGCCCACCCCGAGCCCTGGGTGCAGGTCGCGCTCGGCCGCCTGGGCGTCCCGTACGAGGCCACCCGCGCCATGAAGCCCCGCTGGGGCCGGGTCCGCGCGGCCCTCGACGAGGGTCAGCCCGCCTTCTGCGTGGTCGACCGCTCCTCGCTTCCCTGGCACGAGGCCGATCCGGACGCCGAGATGACCGGCGCCGACCCGTACACCGTGGTCATCGCCGGGTACGACGGCGACGAGCTGCTGATCGAGGACGGCGCCGCGACCCCGTACCGGATCGACCGCGAGGAGTTCGGCGCCGCCTGGACCGCGCACCGCAAGGGCCGCCACCAGCTGATCGTGCCCACCGGGCCGTCGGAGGCGGAGCCGGACGTGGCCGGGGCCGTCGCCTCGACCGTCACGCACCTCACCGGGCCGGTCCTGGGGAACAAGTTCGACGTGAACTTCGGGTTCACCGGGATGGAGAAGCTCGCGGCGCAGCTGCGCGACAGCACCACCAAGACGGGCTGGGAGCGCCGGTTCGGCGCCTCCCCCGAGGCCTTCCGGGCCGGGACCGGGCGGCTGTACTCCTGCCTGGAGGAGGAGTGGACCGCGCCGGGCGCGACCCGGCCGCTGTACGCCGACTTCCTCGCCCTGGTCGGGCGCCAGGAGGCCGCCGGCCTCTTCGCGGAGTCCGCCGGGCACTGGTCGGAGCTGGCCTCGCTCGCCCGCGACGCGGACCCGCAGGCCGGCGTCGAGGAGCGGCGTGCGCTGTTCGACGCGTGTGCCGAGCGGGTGGACCGCTGCCTGGACCTGGAACAGCAGGCGGTCCGGGCGCTGGCGGGGTAGCGCGGCGGACCGGCGCGCTGCCCAGCGGGTGCAGGGCCCCCGCGCATGGGGGAAGCTGGGTAGTGCCGCAGCGGCGGCGGCCAGACCGTGGCGAGGAAGGTCCTTCCGTGAACGTTTCAGCAACCGGCCGACCCGCACGCGCATCCCGGTACAGGGTGCGGATGACCACCCTGTTGTGCACGCTGGCGGCGCTGTCGGCCGCGCTGGTCCCGGCCTCCGTGGTCCCGGCGTCCGCGCAGCCCGGCGGCGGTACGGCACCGGCGCTGAGCGCTGCGCCCCTGGACCCGGTCGTGGTCGACTGCTTCTCCGAGGCCCAGACGCGGCCCGAGGAGTACCTGCTGGCCTGCGGGGACGGGAACAACCGCCTCGTCGATCTCCGCTGGGACACCTGGGGGCCGAAGACGGCGACGGCCACCGGCACCGACATGGTGAACGACTGCCGCCCCTACTGCGCGGCGGGCCGCTTCCGCCCCTACCCGGTGACCGTGACCCTGAGCCACCCGGAGGCCTGGCCGGAGGAGCCCGGGGTGCAGCGGTTCACCCTGATCCGCCTCGTCTACACCGACACGGCGCCGGCTCCGGTCCCGAAGGACGTGACCTACAAGCTCGTGTACTGACGGGACGTCTACGGGCCGTCGGCGGGGGTGTCGGCGAAGAGCGCGAGCAGGCCTTCGATGTCGCGGCCGGCCTCTGCCGGGTGTCGGAACTTCGCGCCGGGGATGATCCGGTAGTGGTTGCGGCGCCCCTCGCGCACCCGGTTGAGGTATCCGCCCTCCTCCAGGTCGGCCACGATCGACTGGACCGTCCGCTCGGTCAGCACACAGATCTCGGCGACGTCCCGCAGGCGTGCGCCGGGGTCGCGGGAGAGGGCCAGCAGGACGCGGGCATGGCTGGTCAGGAAGGTCCATGGCGCTTTGGGTGCTTCATCTCCCATAAGCCAAGAATGCCAAAACTTTGTATATACGTCCTGTTTTTCACGTGATTATTGACGTATATCGGGTTACTGCCGACCATGCTGGTAGAGGAGAGCGCCCGGAGCACGAGCGGGAGGCAGGCATGGCACGGACCATGGACCGCCTCGGCACGACCGCCGCCCACGCCGGCCTGGAGGTCAGCGTGGCCCCCGGACTGCCCGGGAGGGCGCACGTCACGGTCAGCGGGGAGATCGACCTCGACAACGCCCCGATCCTGCGCGAGGCCGTCCTGACCGCGGTCGCCTGCTACCGGACCGGCGTGACCGTCGACCTGCGCCAGGTCACCTTCTGCGACTGCGCCGGCCTCAACGTCCTCCTCGCCGCCCGCGACACCGCCGAACGGCGCCACCGCTCGCTGTGCGTCACCCACACCGGCCATTTCATGGAACGGCTCCTCCGGATCACCGGAACACGCGCCGCCCTCAGCTGAGTTCGCGCGGGCAACGGCAGCCCCAACGCGGTGTCGCGCATCGCCGCGTGGCCGGACCGGCACGCGCCGCAGGAGTCCGGGTTCGCACCGTCCCGGAGCGGATGCGGCGCGGGCGGGCAACCCGGCGGCCGGAAAGGGCGTCTTCGCGGGAGACGGTGCGTACGGAGCGCGCCGGTACGGGGAGGCGCGGGAATGTCGGAGCAGGGCACGGCGGGGCCGAAGCGGGCGGAGCCCGAGACGGTGAAGCCCGAGACGGTGAAGCCCGGGACGGCGGAGCCTGAAGCGGCTGGACGGCCGGACGAGTTCGGCCTCGCGGACAATCTGGCGGCCCTGGTGCTGCTGGCGCCCGCCCTCGCGTTGCTGCGCTTCCTCGGGGAGCACGGCTGGGCGTACTGGACGGCCGTGGTGCTCGGGGGCCTCGGGGTGTTGGCCGCCGCGCTGGGCATCGCCGCCGCGGTTCGGAGCCTGCGGCGGGGCCGCCGCAGGCTCCTCGCGGTGTACACCATCGTCCTGCTCCTGGTCTCCTGCTTCCTGCTGGTGGTCCGGCTCGTCGAGAGCTGACGGCAAGGCAGGGCGGGTGCACCGGCGCCGGCTCAGGGCCGGGACGCGTCCGTGTGGTGCGGGGTGCGCAAGGTGTGCAGGAAGTCCGCGGCCGAACCGGTGCCGGCCAGGGCCGCGCGGAGCAGCGCCCAGGCCTCGGCGGACGCGGGCCAGTCGGGGCCGAAGCGGGTGGTGAGGGCGGCCAGGGCGGAGTCGCGCCAGGCGTATCCGGCCAGGTAGGCGCGCCACTGGAGCATGCGTACCTGGCGCAGCAGGAGGAGCTCGGGGGCCCAGCTCAGACCCGTGCGGGCGGCCAGTTCGGCGGCCCGGGCGAGGGCGGCGGCGGGGGTGGTGACCCCGTCCAGGGCGGTGTCCAGAGCGGCGTCCACGGCCATCAGGCCGCGGCTGAACCGCTCCTCCTGGGCGAGGAACCGGGCCACGGCCTCGGCTGCGGAAGGCCCGGTCCCGAGCTCCCGCAGCACGGCGGGCGACCGGACGAGGTGCTCCAGCAACAGCGCCCACCCCTCCGAGCGGACCGGGTCGAAGCTCCACCGTTGCGCCAGCGGTGCGCCGGGCGGGCGGAGGGCGTGTTCCGCGAGGTGGCCGAGCTCGTGCTGGAGGTACTGGACCGTCACCGGGGTGACGGCGGTGGGGATGGACAGCAGCGAGAGGCCGGGCAGGCGCACGGCCTGCACCATCGAGGGGCTGTTGGGCCGGCGCAGCACCTTGACCCGGTGCTCGGCCGGCAGCAGGCGGCGGTCCCGCAGCCGCTCGACCAGGCCGGTGATCAGCTGGTTCAGCCCCGGCAGCGGGGTGCCCGGCGGCAGCAGGCCCTTGCCCAGCATCAGCCAGCGCCAGTTGTGCTCCGCGGTGCCGTCCGCGATCCCTGCCGTACGAGCCCAGTCGCGGGCGAGCGGGGCCAGCGGTGCGGGCGCGGCGGTGGCCGCGGTGAGGGCGTGCAGGGAGCCTTCGGGGAGCGGGAAGGCGCTGCGGGTGCTCCACCAGGGCCGGCCCGGGGCGGCTTCGGCGCGGCGGTCGGCCAGCCAGTCCCACACCTGGACGGTCAGGTCGCGGGCCTCGGCGCGCCACCGGGTGTGGCTGCGGCGGCGGCCCTCCTCGTCGGCCTCCAGGTCGAGCAGGGTGCGGGTGCCGGGCACCGGCGGCCCGGCACCGAGGAGTTCGTCGAGGTACGGACCGAGGCCGAGCCGAGCCGCCTCCGCGGCCAGCCCTCCGGCGCGCCCGGCGGCGGGCGCCGGTCCGGAGCCGGGCAGTCCGGCCCGTTCGAGCTGGAGGTCCGCGAGCAGCTCCTCCAGCAGCGGCTCGGCACGGTCGTCGACAGCGGTGCTCACGCCACCTCTTCCACGTCCACGGCCGACCGCGACTGCGGGGCGGGGGCAACGGGGGCGGGAGCAGGAGCAGGGCGGCCGGCCAGGAAGGCCATGCCCAGCCCGGTCGCGGCGAACACCAGGGCGGCCAGCGGCCAGGCCACGGAGACGGCCGCGAGATCCCCGACGACCACGCCCATGAGGACCAGCGCCCCGCCGGTGAAGAGGTTGGTGAACAGGGCGGCGACGGAGAGCACGGTGGCCCGGTGCTCCCCGCCGATGCGCTCGTTGAGCGCCGCCCGGATGCCCGGCATGCACATCCCGAAGGCGGTGGTGAAGGCCACGAAGGCGACCGCCGGGCCGAGCGCGCCGGGCAGCAGCGCGGCCCCGGTCAGCGCCAGGCCCGCCACGAGCGCCCCGCCGGCGATCACCGTGCGCCGCGCGCCGGTGTTCCGCTTCTGGAACCGCAGCACCCAGCCGAGCAGCGGGATCTCCAGCAGCGAGCCGGCGCAGCGCATCAGCGCGAGCAGCAGCAGGCTGCCGCCCGCGGCGCTCTCGAACACGACGGTCCACTGCACGCCGGGCACGCCCCGGCACAGCCCGAGGACGGCCGCCCCGACGATGAGGGCGAGCAGGATGCGGTCCCCGGAGAGGGTGATCCGGGCGCCGGCCAGGACGTCGGTGGTGGATTCCCGCAGCCGGGCGGCGAACCGCCCGTCCGCGGGAGACGGCCGGGCCTCGGTCATCCGGGCCAGGGCCAGCGCGGTTCCGGCCAGGCAGGCCAGGCCCGCCGCGAGCTGGGGCAGGGCCAGGTCGAAGGTGCCGAGCCAGGCGCCGGTGAGGGTGCCCAGGACCAGGCCGGTGTTGTCCGCGATCCGGCCCTGGGTGAACATGCGGTCCAGCCCGCCGGGGTCGGTGCGCTCGGTCTCGTCGACGGCCCAGGCCTCCAGGGCGCCGGAGCTGAACGTGCCGCCGAGCGCGGCCAGCAGGGTGCCCGCCACGGCGACCGGGATGCTGTCGCTGAAGAAGAGCGCCGAGTAGCCGACGGCCCGCAGCAGGAAGCTGACCGCGACCGCGGAGCGCCGACCGAGGAGGTCGGCGGCGATGCCCGTCGGGATCTCCGACAGTCCCTCGACGATCCACACGGCCGCGATGACGGCGAAGACGCCCGGCCCGCTCATGCCGAGGGACTGCAAGAGCAGCACGGAGGTGACGGTCAGCGCCATGTCGGCGAACCAGTCCAGGCCGGAGACCAGCAGGTAGGTGCGGCGGATCCGGCGGACCCCGCCGCCGCCCGCCGTCACAGCCGCCCCCCGTCCACGATCCCGGCAGCCACGATCCCGGCGGCCACGGCCCGCCGGACGGATACGGAGCCGGCCGCGTCCTCGGGCACCGGCAGCCGGTCGTCCCACAGCCAGCGCAGCCCCGCCACCTCGTCGCCGCGCAGGCGCAGGCGCCGGACCCGGCCGTCGGCGGGCACGCTGACCACGGCGATCGGGGCGGGCCGCCGCTTGGTCAGCAGCAGCGCCTCGGGCCAGGGGTCGGTGGCGCCCCGCTCGCGCAGCACGGTGGCGTACTCGGGTACGTCGAAGGAGGCTTCGACCGCCCATGCGCCGGGGACCAGCCGGGTGCGGGCGGCGCCGGGCATGGTGGCGCCGAAGAGCAGGCCGTCCTCGAACCGGAAGGCCTCGCGCACCCATTCCTCCTGCCGGTCCGGCCAGCCTCCGGTGCGCAGGTGGGCGCTGAACGCGGCGGAGGTGGACGCGGCGGGCGGGAAGGCGGAGCCCGGCTGGGCGGACCTGCCGCGCCAGTGCTCGCCCTCCAGCAGGCTGTGCAGGCCTTCGCCGCCGGTGCGGGCGTAGTACGCGAAGAAGGTCACGGGGTAGCTGACGGTCAGCACGTTGGCGAGGGTCTTGCGGCGGCGGGCCTGCTCGATGTCGAAGCCCGGGCCGGTGGTGCCGGCGGCGACGATCTCGCGTTCGGCTTCGGGCAGGGCCGCCAGCAGCCTTTGGCGGCCTGCGGCGGTCGCGTTCAGGATGTGCCAGGTGGTGTCCTGGATGCGGATGACGTCCAGGGTGGCGTCAGTGGTCACGGAGTGCTCCACCATCGGTCGGCGCTCCGCGCGAAACGCAGGACGCTGTCGGTCAGATCGTCGGCGTTCATGCCCTCGGCCTCCGCCATCACCGAGCGCAGGTTGACGGCCCGGGGAAGCAGGTCGTCGGCGAGCGCCCACACCTCGTCGGCGACGGGCCAGTCGTGCTTGTCGTCGACGACGAGCACCCCCTCGTCGAAGCGGCGGGTGAAGGTGCCGCTCATATGGGCCTCGACCACGCGCTCCCAGGCGACGTCCCCGTCGTCGGAGGGCAGCCGGGCGGGGACGCCGCGCTGCATCCGCAGTCCGTAGAGGTGGCCGACGTCGACGGTCATCAGGCAGTCGGCGCGCTCCGCGATCCTGGTCATCAGCGGCAGGACGTCCTGGTTGCCGACGACGAACGGGTAGGGCGCGTTCTCGATGGTCAGGGGCCGTCCGATGACGTCCTGGGCGTGCTTGATGCGGTCGGCGGCCCACTCCACGGCCTCGTCGACCAGCGGCATCGGGACCAGCGACTCCAGCAGCGTCTCGCCCTGGCGCACCCACATGGCGAGGTCGACGTTGAGCCACGGGGAGCCGAGCTCGTCGGCGCGGGCGCCGATGGCCTTCAGCACCCGGTCGTCGAGCGGGTCGGTGCCGCAGACGTCGAGGTCCAGCGGGTGGAACAGCGGGTGCAGGCCGTGGCTACGGGCGAACTCCGCGCAGCGCAGCGCCAGTTCCTCGTCGTGGGCGAGGATGCCGACCCCGTACCAGGCGGCCGCTTCCCCCACCCGCCGGGCGGTCTCCTCGGCGATGTCGAGGCCGGTCATCGAGTCGCAGCTGAAGCAGATGCCGCGCAGGCCGGGCGGACCGAGTTCGCGGATCTGCGAGCCGTGGGTGACGGCGGTGGTCATCGGTCAGTCCCTCCCAAGGGGTCCGGTGGATCCGGGGAGCTCGGCGTAGCCGGCGTCCCGCGCCACCGTCTCGGTGCGCGTGAGCAGTTCGTCCAGGGTGAGCCGGTCATGCCCGAGCACCGGCAGGAGCGATTCGAGGCCGCCGGCGCCCAGTGCGGGGTAGCCCCGCTCGGCGTCCGCCAGCAGGGCCTCCATCAGCAGGTTGGGGGCGTGCCGCAGCGATACGACGTCCAGCTGGAGCTGAGCGTGCAGGGCGCGGGGGGTGTCCTCGGGCAGGGCGGACAGGGCGAGTTCGGCGCGGGCGAGGGTGTCGTCGATGCGGCCCTGCCAGCGCCGCCGGAAGGCGCGCAGTTCGTCGCTGAACCGCTGGACTTCGGGCACCTCGAACATCGTGTACGGGTTGGGCAGTTCGTCGGGGTCGAACTCGACTCCGAGCCGCTCGGCGTAGAAGCCGCGGATGGGCGTGCCCTCGTAGAGCACCAGCGCGGTGTACAGGTGGTCGTGCGGCAGGTAGTCGTAGAAGCCGGAGTCGCGCAGGAACTCCATGTTGGCCCGGATGTCGGTCAGGGTGGTGGCCGGGTCGAGCATGATGAAGTCGAGGGAGATCTCGATGCCCAGGCGCTTGAGCAGGCGTACGGCCGCCACGTTCACGTCGGGGGCCACGTGTTTGGCGAGGCGTTCGAGTACGGGCTCGGAGGCGCTCTCGATGCCCAGTTCGATGAAGCGCAGGCCACGCTCCTTGAGCTTGGGCAGGACGGCGGCGGCCTTGAGGATCTGGTTGACGCGGGTGCCGAAGCTGAAGGAGATCAGCGGGTCGGCCTCGTACAGGGCTTCGGCGACCTCCAGGGCGCGGGAGGGGGAGACGAAGAAGTTCGCGTCGCTGAAGTACACGTGCTCGTAGTGGATGCCGTGCCGCTCGCGGAAGTGGAGCAGTTCGGCGGCGACCCGGTCGGCCTCGCGCGAGCGGTACTTGCGGCCGATGGTCAGGACCCCGCAGAAGGAGCAGTTGTACGGGCAGCTGCGGCTGCTGCAGATGGTCAGCGCGGCCTTCAGCCGGCCCTGGACCTCGTCGTAGTACGTCAGGTCCGGGTAGCCGGAGTGGGAGACGAACTCGGCGTCGGGGAAGGGGATCTGGTCCAGGTCGGGGACGAAGGCGCGGTCGGGGTTGACGGTCGGCGCGGTGTCGGCGGGCGAGCGCCAGGTGGTGCCCTTGACGCGGGTGAGGGCCGCGCGGTCGTCGAGGGCCCGGACGAGTTCGAGCATGGCCTCCTCGCCCTCGCGGCGGACCACGACGTCCACGCTGGGGTGGCGGGTCAGGATGTGCTCGTGCACGGCGGTGGCGTGCGGGCCGCCGAGGACGATCAGGCAGCCCGGATGGCGGCTCTTGATCCAATCGGCCATCGCGACGGCGTTGCGGAAGGACTCGTTGTAGACGGAGAAGCCGACGACGTCGAAGCGGTCGAGTCCGTAGATCTCGGCGAGTTCCACCGCGTCGTCCTCGGAGTCGCCGAAGTCGAACCCGGAGCTCGCGTAGCCGTGTTTTTCCAGGTAGGCCATGATGTAGGCGAGGCCGATGGGCTTCGCCTTGCGGCGGTCCGAGAAGCCGACGGAGGGGTTGACGAAGGCGATGGCCGGTGTGCGTGCCAGGAGGCCGGTCATCGTGCGGCCTCCGTCCGCAGCGCGCCGCGTTCGACGAGCCGGGTGAGGAAGGCCCGGTCCGCTTCGGGGAGTTCGTCGCGGTCGACGGGGGCGGAGACCGCGGCCCGCCAGACCTGGGAGGCGTGGCGGTTCAGTTTCAGACAGGACCGGTTGTCGCCGGCCAGAGGCACGTACACGTGGCCCGCCTGGTCCAGGTAAGGGAGTTCTGGAATGAATCGCACCATCAGCCGCCCTCCGGGGCTCGCCGGCCGGGGCCCCGGGACGGCCGAGCCGCCCCGGGATCCCGGTCCCGGACACTGGGTCAGGAGTAGATCTTGCCGAGCATCTTGGTGTAGCTGGCGCTGCCGAGGCTGACGATGTCCGCCTCGGGGGTGTCGACTTCGTCGAAGCCCTTGATCTCCAGCTCGGACTCGGTGAGCTCGGTCAGCGACTTGCGGACGGTGTTCTGGTTCTCGCTGTGGTCACGGGTCATCGGTCTTTCCCTCCGTATCTTCCGGATCGCTCCGGCGCCTGATCGAAAGTCGCCCTGTCACCAGGGAAACCGCTTGCCCAGATGCTAGTTACACGGGTTCCGCTTGATCACGGATCAACAGGGGCGCGCGAGGCGTGTCGGGACACAACCGGGACATTCGGGGGCGCACGGAAGAAGGGCGTGCGCGGGGTGCGGCCGCAGGACTGTCGGAACGCACGGGAGGAATGCCGCGACTAGCCTGGATATCGGGTGATCGCACCGGAACGCGGTCAACCAGGACTGGCGGCTCGTGAAGACGCAGGACTGGGGCCGGGGGCCCGACATCTCGTGGGGCCGCTGCGGCCGCTCGGGGCGAACACGGCGGACGGCCCGGCGGCCTAGCCGGCGGTGGACGGGGCCGCGGCCTGTTCCAGGGCTTCCAGGACCGTGTCCCTGAAGAGGGCGGCCTTGTAGCCGGTCTGGGGTAGCGGGCGGCAGCGGGTGAGCACCTTCGCGGCCGCCGCGGCGAGTTGGCCGGGGGTGGCCTCGCGGCCGATCAGGGCGGCCTCCACCTCCGGCAGCCGCAGCGGGACCCGCGCCACCCCGCCCGCCGCGACGGCGGCGTGCGTGACCGTGGTGCCGTCGAGCACGAGCCGGGCGGTCGCCTCGACCAGGGGCCATTCGGCGTGGGCCCGGCTGATCGACCGGTGGTAGGCGGCCCGTTCGCCGGGCAGGGAAGTCGGCAGCCGCACCCCGGTGAGGATGCGGTCCGGTGCCAGCAGGTGGTCGGCGCGGTGGAGTCCGTCGCCGTCCCCGTACAAGTCGGCCACGCCGCGCGGGGATTCGCCGTGGATCTCGACCTCGGCATCGTAGGCCAGCAGGGCCATCGCGAGGGTGGACGGGTGCGGGGCCACACAGGGCCCGTCTCCGCTGACCACGCCGAAGTAGTGGTCGCCCTCGCGCGCGGGACAGCCGGTGCCGCCCTTCTGGAAGCAGCCGACGTGCGGATTGCGGAAGTACCAACAGCGGTTGCGCTGGAGCAGGTTGCCGCCCAGGGTGCCGGCGGCGCGGATCTGCGGAGTGGCCGCCGTCCCCGCGGCCAGCGCCAGGGCCGGCCAGCCTTCGCGCACCTGCGGATCGGCGGCGAGCGCCGCGAGCGTGGTCAGCGCGCCGATCCGCAGCCCGCCGCCGGGCAGCGGCGTGGTGCCGCGCAGGCGGCCGATGCCGTCGAGGTCGGTGAACGGCCCGGGCGAGACGCCGCTGCGCTGCCGGGCGGTGGTGTCGGTGCCGCCGGCGCGCAGCTCCCCGCCGCGGGCCAGGACGGCGGCCGAGAGGTCGGTGAGGGCGGGCTCGGTGCTCATGTGCCCAGTCCTTCCAGGAGCCGGTCGGGGCGGATGGGCAAGTCGTACGGGCGCCAGCCGGTCGCATCGTGCACCGCGTTCGCCAGGCAGGCCGCGGTGGGCAGGGTGGCGATCTCACCGAGGCCGACCCCGCCGCCCGGGACGTGGTCGAAGCCCTCCTGATGGAAGTGGACGGTGATCTCGGGGGTGTCGCCGATCCCGGGGATGCGGTAGTCCTCCAGGTTCTCGGTCAGCACCCGCCCGGTGACCGGGTCGGTGCGCCGCTCCTCGTACAGGGCGTAGCCGACGCCCTGTACGACGGCGCCCTCGCACTGGCTCCGGGCCAGCCGCTCCTCGTGGATGCGGCCCGCGGCGATGCCGCTCCACACGCGCAGCGGGCGGATCCGGCCGAGCCTCGTGTCCACCTCGACCTCCGCGACCTGCACCGATCCGGTGAAGCCGCGGCCGATGGCGATACCGCCCAGGGGGAAGGGGGACACGTAGCCCCGGCGGTCGCGGGGGCGCTTGCCGGTCACCCGTACGCCGTGCGCGGCGGCCAGCCGGGCGGCGACGTCACCGCCGCCGAGGGCTTCGCGCAGCCGGGCCGCGGCGTCCAGGGCGGCGGGCACGATGGAGGGCGTGGTGCGGCTGCCGCCGGAGGTGGGGCCGTGGACGGAGTCGCTGTGGCCGACCTCGGCGCGCACCCGGTCCTCCGGCAGGCCGAGTCCCTCGGCGACGGCCCGGCGCAGTACGGTCCGCGAGCCCGTGCCCATGTCCTGCACGGCGCAGCGGGCGACGACGATCCCGTCCTCGACGGTGAGCTCGACCTCGGTGACGGGATCGAGGAAGTACAGCCAGTTGGCCGCCGCGACGCCGACGCCGCGGCGGAACCGCCCGGTGCCGCCGCGGGCGCCCGCCCAGACGGGCAGCGAGGCGGCCCGGTCGTACAGGGCGTGCCGCTTGAGGTTGCCGTCCCAGCGCCGGCGCAGGGCGATCGGGTCCTGGCCGAGGCGGTGGGCCATCTCGTCGACGGCCTGCTCCAGGGCCCAGCACATCGTGGGACCGCCCGGGCCGCGGAAGGGGGCGCCCGGAGGCCGGTGGGTGAGCGTGTCGAAGTCGCGCAGGCGGCGCGGGGCCTTGCCGTACATGAACCGGGCCAGTGCCGCCACGGCGCCGCCCACCGAGACCCCGCCGTCGGTGTCCGCGTCCATGGCCAGCGCACTCAGGTCGCCCGCCGCGTCCGCGGCCATCGCCAGCCGGATCGTGGTGCCGGGCCGGTAGCCGCCGTCGGTGAGCTCCTCGTCCCGGTCCAGCACCACCCGTACCGGGGCGCCGTGCAGCCGGGCCAGCTCCACCGCGGCGACGACATCGGAGGTCAGCCCCATCTTGCAGCCGAACCCTCCGCCCACGTGCACGGCCCGCGCCACCACCCGGTCGACGGGCAGGCCGAAGCGTTCGGCGGCCAGCTCGGCCGTGTGCTTCACCGACTGCGTGGACACGTCCAGGTGGAGGGTGCCGTCGACCCACTGGGCCAGGCAGGCGTGCGGTTCGAGCGGGGTGTGGGTCTGCGCGGCGGTGGTGAAGACCGCCTCCACCACCCGTTCGGGGTTCCGGCTCCGGGCCTCGGTGATGCGGCGCACGGCGGTGGCGGGGCGCTTGTTCATCGCGGAGGGTCCCCGCAGGTTCCCGCGCCAGCGGGCGGGCACCAGCTGGGGGGTCTCGCCGGATCCCGGTGCGCGCTTGCGCGCCGCCTTGTCCTCGTAGACCAGCGGGCCCTCGCCGGTGCGGGCCCGGCCTGCGTCCAGGGCCGCCGGCAGCACCTCGTAGTCGATCATGACGCGTGCCGCGGCCGCCCGCGCCGCGGCCCGGTCCGGCGCCGCGACCGCGGCCACCGGCTGTCCGACGTACCGCACGACCCCGTCGGGCGGCAGCAGTGGCACCAGCGGGAGGTCCCCGGCCTCCAGGGAGCGTACGTGCGCGTGGGCGTGCGGCGAGCGGATGATCACCCCTTCCAGCAGGCCCTCGGGGCGCAGGTCCGTGGTGTACCGGGCCGATCCGTCGGCCTTCTCCGGGGCCTCGGCGCGCGGGACGGCCTGGGCCTGCGCACCGGTCGGCGCCCGGTCGTAGTCGCCCGCGCAGGCCGCGGCCACCGCGCTGAAGATGCCCTCGTAGGCGCCGCAGCGGCACAGGTGGCCCGCCAGCGCGTCCGCGATCTGCTCCCGCCCCGGCCGGGTGCGGCCGTGCTCGGCCCGCCACCGCTCGAAGAAGGCCGCCGCCTCGACCACGAACCCGGGCGTGCAGTAGCCGCACTGGAGGGCGTCCTCGCCGGCGAAGGCGCGTCCCACCGGGTGGCCGGCCAGGCCCTCGACCGTCGTCACCCGCCGGCCGGCCAGCACGGCCGCCGGCGTCAGGCAGGACACGCGGGGCTCACCGTCGACCTGGATCGTGCAGGCCCCGCACACTCCGCCCGCGCAGACCAGCTTGGTGCCGGTCAGCCCCAGCCGGTCGCGCACCACGTCCACGGCGGTGGGATCGTCGTCCACGTCCACTGTGCGCTGGACGCCGTTGACCTCGAATTCCACGAGACGTGCTCCTTAGCCGTGGTGGGCGACCGCCGGGCCTCGCGCTCGCCTTCACGCTCCTTGATATCCCGGTCCGGGGATCGGCGCAGTTCGGCGCGCGCCCGGACCGGGCCGTGTCCGTCCGTCGGCGGCAGTGGTCTGTGACTCCGCCCACCCTCCCTTGACCGGGCAAGGAAGGGTTACCTAAGTTCGATGTCATGGCCCCCCACGACCCCACCCCCGCCCCGGACGAGCCCGGCGCAGCCGACGTCTCCGGCACGTCCGGCGCGTCCAGCGTCCCCGGCGCGTCCGCGCTGGTCGACTTCGAGGTGGACCTCACCTCACAGGAGGTGCTCCGGCGCGCCCAGGTGATGGAAGCCCTGGGCCCGGACTGGGATCCGGTCGAGGTGCTGCTCGGCGAGGAGGCCGCGTACGACCTGCTGTACTCCGGACTCGACGCGCAGCAGCAGCGCCTCTACGACGACCTGGTCGCGGCCGGTGTGCTGCCCGCGAGGGGAGACGGCCGTGCTGCCGCTTGACCCGCAGGCCGACCCCGGCCGCCGCGCCTGGGTGGCCTGCCCGAAGTGCTCGGACGCCCAGGGCTGTGAGCCCTGCGAACAACGGCGGACCTGCTCCACCCACTGGCGCTACCTGCTCACCAACACCGGCAGCCTGCTCCACCTCCAGTGCCCCGCGTGCACCCATGTCTGGGTGCACGAGAGCGGATTCGGCGCCACCCGCTCCGTGTGGAACCGCATCGTCGGGGCGCTGCCCCGCTTCTGAGCGGTTCAGCGCCGCCGTCGGCGCCGCTGCCGCACCGCGGTGTGGACGAGCCATCCCGCTCCCGCGCCGACCCCGTCCCAGAACAGGTCGGGCGCGTTGAATGTGGACCCGAGGACGAGGCGGGCGACGAGGCTGCGCTCGGACAGCTCCGCCGGTACCCCGCTGAGCTGGAGGAACTCGACCGCCCAGCTGAGGGCCAGCGCGCTCGCGGCGGCCCTCGCGGGCGTCAGCCGCGGGGCGGCCAGCACGACGAGGGCCAGGATCAGGACCGTGTACAGCGCGTCGCCGCCGTACTTGGCCACGCTCCCCTCCGTCACGGCCCGCAGCCCGAGCCCGGCGCCGACCGTCAGCACCGCGGCCCCGGCCGCCGCGGCGCGGGTGCGCATCGGGCCGGCGGCGGTACGGTCTCGGGTTCCGGGCAGGGCGGTCACGGGGTCATCCTGCCGGAGGCGTCGGGAACCACCGGAGCCAGGGCCCGCCGAGACCGACCGTCAGCTCCCGGGCCCGCGGCCCGGTTCCGGATGCCGTCGGGCGCCGGCCCGGGTCACCCCTCCGCCCAGGCCCGCAGCAAGGCCTCCCGCTCGCGCGGCTTCGGGGTGCCCTCCGGGCCGTGTTCACGGCCCCAGGCCTCGATGACCCGCGGGTCCGCGGTTCCCGCCACGAAGCGGGCCAGCAGCTCCTGCGAGAGCGCCGCCTCCTCGGCCCCGTACCCTCCGGCCGCCGCCGAGTGGACCTTCAGCTCCTGCGGCCCGTACTCGGTCTCGAGCCGCAGCGTCATCTCCGGCGGCCCCTCGCCGAGGAAGGCGCCGACCGCGGCCGAGACGATCGACCCGAGGAACTTCGGCGCGCGCCCCGCCGGGCCCTCGGTGGGCACGTCCTCGACGACCGCGGCCCGCAGTCCGTCCCACGCCCACGACCGCGAGCCGTCGGGGTCGCGGGCCTCCAGCCCGTCGGCGCCCAGCCGGACGCAGCCCCCGTCGGCGGCCGGCGGCGAACCCACGTACACCGCGTCCGGAGTGACCCAGAACAGTCCGACCATCGCCACAACGACTCCCGTTCGCTTCGCTTCGCCGTCAGCACCGTCACCGCGCCCCGCCCCGCCCCGCCCCGCCACTCGTACCGTCCGGCCGGACCCCCGCACCGCAGACACGCCGACGGCCGCACCCGGGACGGGGCCGCCGGCCCGCCGGGCGCATGCGCACGCGTCCGGATGGGTCCGGATGCGCTCGCATGCGTGCGGATGCATCCGGACCGGTCCGGACGGACGCTGGGATGGAGGAAGTGATCCGCATGACCCGGCTCTCCCGCAGGCAGCACCTCGTGACGTTCTCCGCCTCGGCGTTCCTGACGGCCGGGGGCGTGCTGGCGGCCGGCCCCGCGTCCTCCGCCCCGGCGGTGACGCACACCGGTACCGCGGCCACGGTGACGGCCACAGTGCCGGCCGCGTACGGCGGTCACGCTCGGCACGGCGCGGCCGTACCCGCCGTGGAGTGGGTGGAGGTAAAGGATCCGCGCTCCGGCATCACGGCCGAGCTCCCCGGCAAGGCAACGGTCCAGGAGTCCTCCGCACCCGTCGAGGGCAAGACCGTCACCGGCCGCTCCTACTACGTGGACGTCGTCAAGGACGAGCGCGTCGAGGCGATGCACGAGCGGCTCGTCGCCGGCATACGCGTTCCCCGGTCCTGAGCCTGTGGCTTCGGCCACTGCGTGACACGTGGTCCCGCCCGGGGCCCGGGTGGTCCGGCAGCGCCTCTGGTTGCGCTGCGAAACGGTGACATGCATCACAGCGGGCCCAAGGGTCACGGAAGCATTACGTCCATTAAGGGCTTATGGAAATGTCGAGATTTGTCCGACCGGAGTCGACATTCCCCGTGCCCGCCGAAATGGGTATTTCCGGGAATGGCGAGACCTTCGGCAACGCGCCACGTCACAAGCGTTTCTGATGGTTCTCGTCCCCTGCCGGCGGTCTCGCGCACACCCTGCCAGCACGTCTCCGCACCCTTTTCAAGCCCGGCGTACGGCGCTGCCGCACGGGTCGGCGCCGAGACTTGCCAGCCCCTCACCGGCCTTCTAAGAATGGCGGCCCGCCCGGCGCTCCGGCACCTCAGGCGCAGGACGCTTCGCAGAGAGACCAGGTGAGGCCAGCATGCAGAAGCACCGCAAGAAGAAGCACTACCGGAAGATATCGATCGCCGCCGTCACCCTCGGCATCGTGGCCGTACCCACGGCCGCGATCGCCTGTTTCGACACGCAGGAGACGGCCGGGGCGAGGGCCTCCGAGAGGCAGGGCTCCCGCCACTACTCCCCCGGCGCGCCGTCGCCCACCGTGCCGCTCCAGACCCAGGCCGACCCCGTGGCGGCCCCCGTCGAGGCTCCCGTGCCGACGGCACCGGCGGAGCAGCCCCCCGTGGAGCCGCAGCCGGTCGAGCCGCCCGCCGCGACGACGGAGCCCCCCGCGGCTCCGCGGCCCGCCGAGCCGGCCCCGGCCAAGCCCAAGCCCCCGGCCAAGCCCAAGCAGCCGAGCACCCCGCCGACCGCCGCGCCGTCCGGCCCGGCCGCCGAGGTGGTGGCGCTGGTGAACCAGGAGCGCGCCAAGGCCGGCTGCTCGGCCCTGACCGTCAATGCGAAGCTGACGACCGCCGCGCTGAACCACAGCAAGGACATGGCCGCGCACTCCAACATGTCGCACACCGGATCCGACGGCTCGGACCCGGGCCAGCGCATCACGCGCGCCGGCTACGCCTGGATGACCTACGGCGAGAACGTCGCCTACGGCTACAGCACGCCCGAGCAGGTCATGACCGGCTGGATGAACAGCCCCGGGCACCGGGAGAACATCCTCAACTGCTCGTTCAAGGAGATCGGCGTCGGCCTCGCACAGCCGAACTCCTACTGGACCCAGAGCTTCGGCGCGGCCCGCTGACATCACCGGCCCGCAGGGCCTTATGTACGGCTTGCTCCGTATGTCACTCTGTCGGAGCGGGCCGGGGTCAGCGCGCCGCCGTACGACCCACAGCCCGCGATCCTGCCGACCGAGCGACACGGAACACCCTGATGCCCCTGCCCTACCCGCACCGAGCCGCCGTCGCCGTACTGGCCGCCGCCGCGACCGCCCTGCTGGCGGCCTGCGCACCCGAGGCCGCCGCAGGTCCGGCAAGTCCGGCCGGCCCGGTGCGGGCGGCAGCGGCGCCGGTGTCGGCTCCGGCCGCCCCTGCCCCGGCGGCCCCGCCGGCCACGGCCGCGCCGGAGCCGTCCCCCGCCGCCACCGCGCAGCCCCGGGAGTCCACGCTGTCGATACCCTCGGCGGGTGTCTCCGGGCTGCGGGTGGTCCCGTACGAGGGCACCACCGACGACGTCCCCGGCACCCGCATCCAGGACCGGGGCGTCGCCGCCAGCCCGTACGGGAAGCGGGGCGGCGTCGGACCCGGGCAGGTCGGGAACTTCCTGGTCACCGCGCACCGCCTGTCGGCGGGCGGACCGCTGCGCGACCTGCCCGCCGTGAAGGAGGGCGACGAGGTCCTGGTCACGGTGGGTGGCGTGGTGCACACGTACGAGATAGTCGCGACCCGCGAGACGTCCTTCCGGTCCGAGCTCTCGCTGAGCGAGCAGCGCGCCGCCGTGCCCGGGAAGCCCGGGGCCGCGCCCACCCAGGCCATGATCACGCTCTCGACCTGCGCCACCCCTGAGGACCACGCCAAGGGGAACTTCTGGAGCGACGCCCAGGGCAACCCCGAGCACCGCATCGACAAGATAGGCGTGCTCCGCGAGACCACCGCGGCCACGACCGCGCCGGCCCCCGCACCCGCCGGCTGAGTCCGGGCCCGCCGGACCCCGGAAACACCGCGACGGCGGGGGGCGCGGCCCGTCGGGACCGTGCCCCCCGCCGGTCGGCGGCGATGGGGGTGTACGCGGAGGTGCGCGCGCCCGTCAGCGCACGGGGGTCACGTCCCGCGCGGCGATGAATCCGGGGCGGCGGACGGGAGCGGCGAAGGGCTCGACGGGGGCGTTCTCGACGCTGTTGAACACGAAGAAGACGTTGCTGCGCGGGTAGGGCGTGATGTTGTCGCCGGAGCCGTGCATCGCGTTGCAGTCGAACCAGGTGGCCGAGCCGGCCTGCCCCGTGAACAGGCGGATCCCGCAGGCCTCCGCGAACTTCGCGAGGGCCTCGTTCGAGGGCGTGCCCGCGTCCTGCATCTGCAGGGACTTCTTGTAGTTGTCCTTCGGCGTCTCGCCCGCGCAGCCCAGGAAGGTCCGGTGCGAGCCGGGCATGATCATGAGCCCGCCGTTGGTGGGGTGGTTCGGGGTCAGCGCGATCGACACCGAGACGGTCCTCATGTTCGGCAGTCCGTCCTCCGCGTGCCAGGTCTCGAAGTCGGAGTGCCAGTAGAACCCGCGGGCTCCGAAGCCGGGCTTCACGTTGATCCGGGACTGGTGCAGGTAGACGTCCGAACCGAGGATCTGGCGGGCCGTCCCCACGACGCGGGGGTCCGCCGCGAGCCGGGCGAAGACCTCGCTGATCCGGTGGACTTCGAAGACCGAGCGGACCTCCTGCGAGGTGGGCTCGATGATCGAGCGCTCGTCGGCGCGCACCGAGGGATCGGCGACCAGGCGGTCCAGCTCGCTCCGGTAGACCTCGACCTCCTCGGGCGTGACGAGCTGCTCCACCGGGTGGAACCCGTGCTGCTCGAACTCCTCCAGTTCACGCCGCCACAGGGGTCCCGGAGTTCCGGGGGCCGACCATATGACGGGGTCCTTGCGGCCGATCAGGGCCTCCTCGGCGCCCCTGGTCGGGTAGAGGTCCGCGATGCGCTCGGTAGTGGTGCTCATGGTGTTGCCTGCCTCTCCTCTCGTCATCCGTTTCAGTGCCCGTTCCCGTGCCCGCGCCGGTGCCGCTGCACTCGGGCCGGCCGGTCGGGCGTCAGGCGTGGTCCGGCTCGGTGAGCAGCGGGTAGACGCCGTTCTCGTCGTGGTCCTCGCGTCCGGTGACGGGCGGGTTGAAGACGCACAGGCAGCGGAAGTCCCGTTCGACGCGCAGGGTGTGGCGCTCGTGGCCGTCGAGCAGGTACATGGTTCCGGGCGTGATGCGGTACGTCTCGCCCGTCTCCTCGTCGGTGAGTTCCGCTTCGCCCTCCACGCACACGACGGCCTCGACGTGGTTCGCGTACCACATCGACGTCACCGTCCCGGCGTAGAGCACCGTCTCGTGCAGGGAGAAGCCGACGCGCTCGCGGGCGAGGACGATGCGCTTGCTCTCCCAGGTCCCGGAGGCGGCCTTCACGTGCCGCTCGGTGCCCTCGATGTCCTTGAAGGAACGGACGATCATGCTGGTCTTGCCTTTCTTCCGACGCCTGTGACCCGTGGCCTGTGGCCCGTGGCCTGTGGCCTGTGCTCAGGCCGTCTCGCGGACCGAGCGGGTGAGGATCTCCAGCCCCTCGTCCAGCTCGGCGGGCGACAGGGTGAGCGGCGGCAGCAGCTTGACCACCTCGCTCTCGGGGCCGGAGGTCTCGACGAGGAGGCCGTGCTCGAAGGCCCGCCCGCACACCTCGGCCGCCCGCTTCCCCTCCTCGAACTCGATGCCCCAGACCATGCCCTTGCCGCGGTGGCTCGCGCCCAGGCCCGGGTCGGAGCAGAGCTCGCGCAGGGCCGCGTCGATGCGGCTGCCGTGGGCGAGGGTGCGCTGCTGGAGGAGGCCGTCGCGCCAGTAGGTCTCCAGGGCGGCGGTGGCCGTGACGAAGGCCGGGTTGTTGCCGCGGAAGGTGCCGTTGTGCTCGCCGGGCTCCCAGATGTCCAGGTCCGGCTTGAACAGGCAGAGCGCCATGGGGAGTCCGTAGCCGCTGATGGACTTGGACACCGTCACGATGTCCGGGGTGATGCCGGCGTCCTCGAAGGAGAAGAAGCTTCCGGTACGGCCGCAGCCCATCTGGACGTCGTCGACGATGAGGAGCATGTCGCGGCGCCGGCACAGGTCCGCGAGCTGTTGCAGCCACTCGGCGCGGGCGACGTTGACACCGCCCTCTCCCTGGACGGTTTCCACGATCACGGCGGCGGGCTGGTTCAGGCCGGATCCCTGGTCCTCCAGGAGCCGTTCGAACCAGATGAAGTCCGGTACCCGGCCGCCGAGGTAGTTGTCGAAGGGCATGGGGGTGGTGTGGACGAGGGGGATGCCCGCACCGGCCCGTTTGAAGGCGTTGCCCGTGACCGCGAGCGAGCCGAGGGACATTCCGTGGAAGGCGTTGGTGAAGGAGACGACCGCTTCGCGGCCCTTGACCTTCCGTGCGAGCTTCAGCGCCGACTCGACGGCGTTGGTGCCGGTCGGGCCGGGGAACATGACCTTGTACGGGAGGCCGCGCGGGGCGAGGATCGCGGACTGGAAGGCCTCCAGGAAGTCGCGTTTGGCGGTCGTCGACATGTCCAGGGCGTGGGTGATGCCGTCCCGTTCGATGTAGTCGAGGAGGGCGCGCTTCAGTACGGGGTTGTTGTGGCCGTAGTTGAGCGATCCGGCTCCGGCGAAGAAGTCGAGGTACTCGCGGCCCCGTTCGTCGTGCAGCCGGCTGCCGCTCGCCGTCTCGAAGACGGTCGGCCAGGCGCGGCAGTAGCTGCGGACCTCCGACTCCACCGTCTCGAAGACACTCAGAAGCGGCTCTGTGATGGTCATGCGCTCTCCAAACGTTGTGGGGCGTGGCTCCGCTGTGCGGGACCGCCACGCGGGTGGTGCGGTGGACCGGCGAAGAAGGCCTGCGGGCCCGGACCTCAGAAGCCGGGCAGCGTGATGCGGTGGAGCACTTCGGTGGCGTGCGCCTCGCCCTCGGGGAAGTGCCCGGGCTCGAAGAGCACTTCGCGGGTGAGCGAGGCTCCGTGGCGGGCGGCGTACGAGGTGAACAGGCGCTCCGAAGCGGTGTTTCCGCGCTCGATGGTCGTCTCCAGGCAGCGCAGGCCGGCCGGGCGGCGCGCCTCGCGGGCGGACAGTCCGTCGAGCATCGCCGCGGCCACTCCCCGACCGCGCACGGCCTCGTCGACGGCGACCTGCCAGACGAACAGGGTGCCGGGGGCCTCGGGCCGCCGGTATCCGCTGACGAATCCGGCGGGCCGTCCGCTCGGGTCGCGGGCCACCGCGGAGGTCGCGGCGAAATCGCGGCACCAGAGGAGGTAGCTGTACGGGGAGTTCAGGTCCAGGACTTCGGAGTCGCGGGCGATGCGCCAGAGGGAGGCTCCGTCTGCCTCGTTCGGGCGGTCGAAGGCCAGCTCCGCCGGAAGTTCCGGGAAGCCGCTTCGGCTGCGGGCCAGGTCTGCGGGTGCAGTGGTCATGCGGAGGGAAGTTACCCAGCACAAGCCCAAATTGCATGGGCCTGAGGGGTTCCATACTGCGACCAGACGTGATAGTTAGCGCGGCCCGGAGGATCCCTTCATTCGCCTTCGCCAGTGACCCGAATGGGTGGATTTGTCGGGGCATATCCACCCATCGAGAGCGATTATAACGAGACCGTAACTTCTCACATCGGGCGTGAACTGCCCTTGTAATCGTCGCCACTTCCCCTCTCGACACCGTTTCGCGAGCGCCGGACGGGGCAGGCGGGGCGGGCATCATCGGGCCTGCGGGGCCGCGAGCCCGCCGCATGCCGTGGTGCATGGGGTGCCCGGCGGTGGGCAACCGCGCTTCGAGACGTCCTGACGGACGACTGCCCCGCACGCCGCGGGGCTGCCGACGACACGGAAGGGGTGCACGCATGTCGCACGTCGAGGAGTATGTCGAGGTCAACGTCCCGGTTCGCACGGCCTACAACCAGTGGACGCAGTTCGAGGAGTTCCCCGCCTTCATGGAGGGGGTCGAGCGCATCGAGCAGCGCACGGACACGCTCACCCACTGGGTGACGAACGTGAACGGTGTGCAGCGCGAGTTCGACGCCCAGATCACCGAGCAGCTTCCGGACCGGCGCGTCGCGTGGATGACGGTGGACGGAGAGGCCCGCCAGGCCGGGCTCGTCACCTTCCAGCCGATCGACGCGACCACCACCAAGATCGTCCTGCACATGAACTGGGTGCCGGACGGGCTGGCCGAATCGGCCGCCGACAAGCTCGGCTTCGTCAAGCGCCAGGTCGTGGGCGACCTGAAGCGGTTCAAGCTGTTCATCGAGTCGCGCGGGGCCGAGACCGGCGCCTGGCGCGGCATGGTCTGACCGCGGCGAACGGCGCGGCCGCGGGCCGGATCGGCTGGATCGGGCGGATCGGACGGACCGCGTCCGGGCCTCCCGGGCGCGGACGGGGCCGGACGGAGCGGGGCGTAGTGGTGCCGGGCCGGTCTTCAAGTGGGTAACCCGCCGAACGGAAGCGGGAATCCTTGGGTATCTCGGCCAAGTTGCGCGTACGCCCCTCCGCGCCCCCCGCAGTGGCGTTCCATCACCCCTGTACGGGGGCACCCGCGTGGTGCAGCTGGTTCGTCTACCGAGGAGAGCGCACGATGACGAAGGTCCTCGTCCTGCACAGCGTCAGCCTGGTCAGGTCGGCCCTGGCCGCCCTGCTGAGATCCGAAGGGCCCTTCGAGGTCACCTCGGCGGGCTGGCGGACCGCGGTGCGCCAGGCCGAATCCTTACGACCAGACGTGACGGTCGTCGACCTCGACTGTCCGGGGACGACGGCCGTCCTGGCCGACGAACGGCGCGCGGACCGCCAGGTCCTCGCGTCCCCGTCCTCGGTCCTGGTACTGGCCTCGACCGTCGCGCCCGGTTCGCTGCACCGCGCCTTCCGGGCCGAGGCCCGCGGCTACGTCGACAAGGACGGCTCGCCGGGCCGCCTCGTACGGGCCGTCCGGAAGGTCGCCGCCGGGGAACGGTTCATCGACGCCTCCCTGGCCTCCGCCTTCATGCAGGCAGATCCCGTACCGCTGAGCCCGCGCGAGGTCAGTGTGCTTGCCCGCGCCGCCGAGGGCGACTCCATCGTCGAGATCGCCCGCGCCCTGCACCTGGCCAGCGGAACGGTGCGCAACTACATGGCGGCGGCGACCCGCAAGACCGGTGCGCGCAATCTCATCGACGCGATCCGGATCTCCCGGCGGGAGGGCTGGGTCTGATCCTCCGCGCACCGGGGCGAGGACCGCGTCATGCCTCCGCGGTCCCGTTCCACTCCCCCACCAGATCGCGGTACAGGGGTGACCTGGCCGGAAGTTCCGCATGCGTACCGCACACGGCACGGGTCCCGTCGAGGACGAGGACCCGGTCGGCGCGGGCAGCGGACGAGACGCGGTGGGCCACGACGACGAGGGTGCCGGGACGGTCCGCGAGGGCCCGTTCGACCCACTCCTCCGTACGCGGGTCCAGGTGGCAGGTGGCCTCGTCGAGGAGCAGCAGCGGCGCCGGCGAGAGGTAGGCGGCGGCCAGTGCGAGATGCTGGCTCTCACCCCGGGACAGCTCCCGGGGGGACACCTCTCCGTCCAGGCCACCCAGGCGCTCGACCAGCTGTTCCAGGCCCAGGGCGGCGACCGCCCGTCGCACCTCGGCGTCCCCGAGTGCCGCGGCCGGCCCCGGGGACGGGTGGCACGGGTGGTTCAGGTGGGTGAGGTTCTCGCGCACGGTGCCGGTGAACACGTAGGCCTGCTGCGGCAGCAGGGTCCGCCGCGGGTCCGGTCCGCCGGCGCCCGGCTCCCGGCGGGCGGGCGCTCCGGCGAGGAGGACCGTCCCCGCGTCGGGCGGCAGCATCCCGGCGAGCAGCGCGGTGAGCGTGGACTTGCCGATGCCGCTGGGCCCGACCACGGCGAGGTGCTCGCCCGGCCGCACCACCAGGTCGAGGCCGTCGAGCACGGGGGCCGCACCGGGGCCGTAGGCGAAGGTGACGCCCCGGAGCTCGGCCGCCGCAGGTGTCCGCCGGCCGGTGCCGGTGTGGACGGGCGCCCGCGGCTCCGGCGCACGGTGGGCGTGCGGGGCCTGCGGCGGCGGGTCACAGAAGCGTTCGAGGACCACCAGCAGTCGGGTACCGGCCGAACCGAGCGCCGTCATCAGGGAGTTGAGGGCGGGAAGCAGCGCCGTGACCACGTACGTGAGACCGCCGGCCAGCGTCCCGGCGGTGATCCCCTGCCCGAGCAGCCAGGGGGTCGCGGCGAGCAGGGCGATCACCGGCAGCCGGCCCGCCGTCCCCAGGGCCAGGGTGCGCAGGGCCGCCCAGCGCGCGAGCGTGCGCGCCAGCCGCTCCTGGGTCGCGATCAGCGGTTCCACCCGGGCTTCCGCCGCCGCCTGTCCACCGCAGGCGACGATGTCGCGCAGCCCGTCCGCCACCTCCCCCACCCGGTCCGACAGCGCCTCGTCGGCGTCCAGGTACAGGCGTTGTACGCAGGCCATGGGGCGGAGGGTGGCCAGGAAGGCGGCGATGCCCAGCAGCAGCGGGGGCAGTACGACCAGCAGCAGCGCGGGCGCCAGGGCCGCCATGCCCGCGAGGGCGCCCACGGCGGTGAAGACGAACGAACGTGTGGTCAGGACCAGCCCCGCGAAGGAGTCCCGGGCCATCTCCGCCTGCTGCGTGAGCCGGGACACGGCTCCGGTGTCGGGCGTGCGGGCCGGGTCGGCGAGCGCGCGGTCCAGGGCCTGCCGGACCGCCCGCCGGACCAGGCCGTCCCGCAGCGGCTCCACGAGGTCGGCGAGTCCGGCGAACACACCGCGCAGCGCGAACCCGCCGAGCAGGGCGCCGACTCCGGCGGCGGCCAGCCAGACGAGACCGGTGCCGGTGCGGCCGGCGAGGAAGCCGTCGTCGAGGGCGCGGGCCACGCCGTAGCCCCCGAGGAAGGTGTGCGCGGATTCGAGCAGCGACCATGCCGCCAGCCGTCCCACCGCGCGCTTGCGTCCGCGCAGGAAGCGGCGGCCCTCGGGGGCCACCCGGCGCCATGCCTCGCCCTCGGTCACCGCGCCGCTTCCGCCGCCGCTCGGCGTCACGGAGCCGCCCGCGCTGCCGCCCCGGGTCACCGCGCCGCCTCCGCTGCCGCTTCCGTTGCCGCTTCCGTTGCCGCTTCCGTTGCCGCTTCTTCCGTTGCCGATTCCGTTGCCGCCTTCCCTTCGGTGTCCGCGTGCTCCTCGGCGGCGAACACCGCCCGGTAGTCCGGGTCCTGCCGCCACAGCTCGCCGTGGGTGCCCGCCGCCCGCATCCGCCCGTCCTCCAGCCATACGACGAGGTCGGCGCGGACGGCGGACGAGAGGCGGTGCGCGACCACGATCCGGGTGCCGGGCCGGATCTCGTGGGCGAGCGCCCGCTCCACCTGCCGGGCCGTGACGGTGTCCAGGCTGGAGGTGGCGTCGTCCAGCACGAGCAGCCGGCCCGCACGGCAGAACACCCGTGCCAGGCCGAGGCGTTGGAACTCGCCGCCGGACAGTGGGGCTTCGGCGAGGCGCGTGCCGTACCCGTGGGGCAGGCGCCGTACGAACAGGTCGGCGCCCGCGGCACGGGCCGCGGCGCGGACGGCCCTCCGGCCGGGGTCCCCACCCGCGCCGAAGGCGATCGCTTCCCCGACCGTGTCCCCGAGCAGCACGGGCCGGTCGAAGGCGTACCCGACCTCGCGGCGCAGCGCCTCGGCGGTGACCTCCCGCAGGGGTACGCCGTCCAGCAGGACCTGGCCGGCGTCGGGGTCGGTGAGCCGGCCGGCCACGGCGGCGAACAGCGTCTTACCCGCGCCGGACCGGCCCACCACCGCCACCGTGCTGCCTCCCGGGATCACCAGGCTGATGTCGTGCAGGACCGTCGATCCGCCGCGCACGACCCGCACGCCCCGCAGTTCCAGCGTGCCGGGGCCGCCCTCCGGCAGCTCCCGCCCGCCGTGACCCAGTACGGGCAGGGCCAGCAGGGCGGCGGTCCGCCGGGCGGCGGCGCGGCCGCGGACCACGGCGGCCAGCCCTCCGGTCACGGCCCCGACCCCGGCCGCGAGGCCCGCGTACCGTACGGCGGCGAGGAGTTCGCCGACCCCGATGGCTCCGGCCGCGAGGCGGATGCCGCCGACCGCGAGGACCACGTACAGGAGCATCGGCATCAGGGCCGCGGACCGGGCCGTCGTACCGCCGTAGACCTGCCACATCCGCCTGCCCTCGGTGCCGAGCTCCGGCAACCGGGCAAGGATCCGCGCGCGTTCGCGGTCGGCGCTGCCGGCGGCGGCGATGGTGCGCGCTCCGGCCAGTGCCTCTTGGAGCCGGCCGGCGGTCGCGAGCTGCACCTGCTGGTAGCGGCCGACGCTGGTGAGGGTGTCGCGGGCGAAGGCCCGCAGCAGGAGCACCAGCAGCGGGACGCCCGCGAGGAAGGCGAGCGCGGTCCACACGTCGATGAGGAAGAGTGCGGCCACCGCGCCGATGGGCGGCAGCAGTGCGGCGACGGCGTGCGCGGCGGCGGCCGGGACCCGGCCGGCCTCGGTGGCGTGTGCGGTCAGGCGCGCGGCGGTCTCGCCGGACGCGTGGCGGGCCGCGTGGTGCGGGGCCGTCCGCAGCAGTCGGGCGAGCCCGAGCCTGCGCAGCCGGGCGGTGGTGCGCCCGTCGACCTCGCCGGTCAGCCGGGCGGCGACGGCGTCCAGGACCACTTCGGCCGCGATGACCGCGGCGCACAGCAGCGTCCAGGTGAGGCCCGACGGGGCGCCGCTCAGGAGCAGGTCGAGGGTGTGGCCGAGGACGGCGGGTTCGCCGAGTGCCGCCGCCGCGGCGGCCACGGTGCATCCGAGGATGGCGGCGGTGCGCCCACCACTGTGCCGGGCCGCCGCCACGAGTGCCCGGTCGGCGCCCCGTTCCAGGGTTTGGGTCTCGGCCCGGTCGACCGCCGGGTCGGGGGGACTCATCGGCGGGTGCCTCCAGTGATGTGGTGCGGGCCCGGGCGGCGAACCCCCCGGGCCCGAGGCGACCTGGTCAGTTACAGGTCGTGAGGCTCAGGCTGCTGTCGCCGCAGAGCAGCAGGCTGGCCCGGCTGCCGCCACCGCCGCCGCCCGTCGCGACCTCGGTGGCCTCTTCCTTCGGGGTCTCCATCGACTGCAGGTCAAGAAGCGTCATGTCGGATCCTCTTCTTCTCTCGAGTGGTGCGATGGGTCACGGTCCCGGACGGGACCGGCTCGTGGGGCCGCGTGCGCTCGCGCAGCGGCGGGAGGAACGGCAGGTGCGCGCGCCCGCCGGGCGCCGCGCTGCCGAGGGCGAGGAGAGCGCCGGCCGTGCCCGTGGACAGGTCCATGGACAGCCGCATCATCTGCTCGCCGGGGAAGGCCAGATGCCCCTGGTACGGCACGGCGTGCCGGGCCAGTGCGTCGATCTGGCGGGCGACGGCCTCGGGTCCGGTGCCCGGGCCGGGTGTGGTGGTCCGGGCCAGGTGGAGGATCATCCCGGCGGCCCCGCGCATCAGCCCGGGCTGGGCGTAGAAGGTCGCCTGCGCCGCCCGTACGATCTCGCGCCGGGCCTGTTCGAAGCGCTCGTCGGGCCCGTGCTCCAGCCAGTCGTCGAGGACCATGCCGATGCCGACGCTGCCCTCGCCGAGGTACGGCATCGTGCGCCAGCCCTCGTTCACCTGGAGGGTGCCGTACGCGCTGGTGACGCAGCGGTCGAGGTCGCGGTGCAGGGCGTGGGCGGCCTGGATCAGCAGTTCCTTGTCGCCGGTGCGCTCGTACAGCCGTACCAGGAGCAGGGCGGGGCCGGAATGGCCGTACAGCAGTCCCGCGCGGGTGGGCCGATGCTCGGGCCGGGTGATCAGTTCGGCGCAGCGCAGGGCCGCGGCGTGCAGTTCGCCCTCGCCGCTGGCGGTGCCGAGCGCGTCCAGGGCCAGGCCGATGCCGGCGAGTCCGCCGTGCAGGTCGGGGCCGGCGCTCTGCCAGGGCTGGTGCAGGAGCAGGTCGGCGAGGGCGAGGGCGCGTTCGCGGTGCCCGAGGCGGTGCAGGGTCCAGGCGGTGCCGGCCAGGCCGTCGTAGAAGCCGAGCGGGGTGCCGGAGGCGGGGTCCGCCGTCCGGTCGAGCAGCCATTCCTCGGCCTCGGGCCAGGGGGCGGCGCCGGTTTCGGCGAGGGCGTGGAGCACTCCGGCGATGCCGTAGCCGAAGCCGGTGCCTCCCCCGGCGGCCGCGAACTGGGCGATGTCGCCCGGGACGAAGCGGTCCTCGCGGTCCGGGGTGGCGCTCGCGCGCAGCGCCGCGGTCATCGACGTACGGGCGGCCGGCCATTGCCCCGGTTCGACGGGCAGGTAGGGCCCGGCCGGTGCGGGCGGGCGCTCGCCCGGTGCGTCCTGCGGCACGCCGGACAGGATCTCCTCGACGGCCTCGTCGAGGAACTTCCGCGGTACGGGGAACTGCTCGGCGACGACGGCGGCCAGGTGCACGGCCTTGGCCCGGTCCAGGACGAGCAGGCTGGTCAGCGGGAGGAACAGGGCGAGCCGCAGGCAGGCGAGGGCGTAGCGGTCCACGGAGAACCCGCGCCGCTCTGCGGGGGCGACGAAGGCCGGGTTGGCCACGGTCTGCCGCAGGCCCTCGTCGACGTGCGCGGCGGCTTCGAAGTCGAGGAGCGCGACGGAGGGTTCGCCCGTCTCGTCCTCCGCCACCATGATGTTGAAGAGGTGGAGGTCGTTGAAGACCACGCCCCGGGCGTGCACGGCGTCGACGGCCGCCGTCACCCGCTCGTGGATCTTCAGTGCCCACTCGGTGTACGAGGCGAGCTCGGCCGGGTCGGGGTCCGCCTCGATGAGCGGGTGACGGCGGGCGAAGTAGGTGTTGAGCGGTTTGCCGGCGAGGTGTTCCAGCACCAGGAAGTGGTGGTCGCCGACCGTGAACGTGCCGCGGACCGCGGGGACGCAGTCCAGCCCCGCCAGCCGTTCCAGCGCGGCCTGTTCGCGGTGCAGCCGGGTCACCGCGTCGGCGCCGTCGGCGGCGAGTCCGGCGTGCGGGCGGGCCTCCTTGAGGACCACGGGTTCGCCGGTGCGGGTGTCCGTGCCGGCGTAGACGCCGCCTCCGTTGGAGAAGTGCAGGGCCCGCTCCACCGTGAAGGGGACGTCGGCGAGGGTGACCGCGGAGCGCGCCGCGAGGTGCGGCGCGAGGAAGTCGGGCAGTTCGAGCCATTCGGGCGTCTGGAACGCCGGCCCGCGGTGGTCGGGTACGAGCCGCCCGTCGGGGGCTTCGAGGGCGGGGACCAGTTCGCCGTGGTCGTCGTAGCAGTGCCGCAGGGTGAAGCTTCCGTAGCGCAGGTGGACCGGTCCGGCGCCCCAGCGCAGATCGCTGAGGATGTACGGGCCGGCCGCCCCGCCCAGCGCGGCGTCGAGGTCTTCCGCGATCCGGCGGCAGTGCTGTTCGTCGGCCGGGTAGACGGTGATGAACTTGCCGCTGGCCGCGCGGTCGGCGTACTTGGCGTTGCGCAGGTGCAGCAGGTAGCGGCTCGGTATGAACTTGAAGGCGATGCGCCGGGCGGTGCAGTACGCGTACACCGTCGTCAGGATCGACTCGGCGTTGTCGAGCGTGGCCGAGACGTGGATCTTCCAGCCCTGCGCGGGCAGTTCGACGGCGTCGGGACGCAGTGCGAGCCAGTCGCCGCTGCGGTGCGAGCGCCACCCCGCCGGGACGGGGGCGAGCGCGGCCGGGTAGCTCTCGCCGGCCCGCCGGTACGGCGCGTCGTAGAACCAGCGGTCGGCGTCGCAGAAGGCGGCGTACCCCTTGTTCACACCTGCTCCCTCGGTCGGTGGCAGACCTGACCGTGTCACGCCGCGCACAGGCGGCGACAGTCACGGCTGTCACCGGTGCGGTGTGCAGTACTCACGAGTCACCAAGACGGCGCAGGTCCGGCGGTGGCCGCGGTGGCGGCCACCGTCCTCGCCGGCCCCGCCCAGGCCGCGCCGGACATCGTCCCCGCGAGGGGCGGGCACGCAGCGACCCGCCGTGCGATGGACGCGGAGGTGAAGGCGGGCATCCCCGGCATCACGGCGCAGGTGCACGACGGCAGGGGCGTCTGGAGGGCGACGTCGGGGGTCGGCGACCTGACGACGGGGGCGCCGCGCGGCGCGAACGACCGGTTCCGGGCCGGCAGCATCACCAAGACGTTCGTGGCGACCGTCCTGCTCCAGATGGAGGCGGAGGGGAAGCTCCGTCTGGACGACCGTGTGGAGCGCCATCTCCCCGGCCTGGTGAGGGGCAACGGGAACGACGGGAACAAGATCACCGTACGCCAGCTGCTCAGCCACACCTCCGGGCTCTTCGACTAGGCCACCTCCAACCCCGGCAACGGCATCCACATCCCCCGCCCGAGCAGCCGCAGTTACTCCAAGCTGTTCGCGTCGGCACCCGACCGGATCGACGACGTCACCGAGATGAACGGCTCGCAGGGCTGGGCCGACGGCGACATCATCTCCACCACCGGCGACCTGAACCGGTTCTACGGCGCCCTGCTGCGCGGGGAGCTGCTGCCGCCGAAGCAGCTCAGGGCGATGAAGACGACGGTGTCCTCACCCGATCACCCGGACACGGCCTACGGGCTCGGCCTCACACGGCTCCGGACGAGCTGCGGCACCACGCTCTGGGGCCACGGCGGGGGCATGGTCGGCTCGACCTCCCTGGCCGTGTCCACGGAGGACGGCCGCCACCAGCTCGCCTACAACCGCAACGGGGACTGGAGCAGCGGATCCCCGACGAGCATCATGGAGACCGAGTACTGCCCCGCGGCGGCCCCGGCGGGCTGAGCCGTACCCCCGCCCCCGTCCGCAGGAGGGTCTGCGGGGGCTATGGGCTCTACGGGGTGTGCGTCGGGGCGAGTTTCGTGAGGACCAGCAGGGCGTCGACGAGGTCCTCCGCGGGGGCTCCGGTGGCCAGGCGGCGCAGCTGTTGCCCGAAGACCAGGGCGACGGCCGCGCCGGCCAGGCGTTCGGGGTCCGGTACGCCCAGCTGGGTCAGGATCCGGGTGGCGAGCAGGTCGTAGGCGGCGAAGCACTCGGCGGCGGCGGCGCGCAGCCGTTCGTCGCGGCCGGCCTGGACATACAGCTCGAAGGGCGCGATGTGCCGGCTGTCGAAGGCGTTGCCGCCCGCGACCTGCGCCACCGCGTCGTACGAGCCGTCCGCCGCGACCGGTGCGAGGTCAACGTGGCGGCGCTGGAGCTGCGGCTGCTGAGCGCCGTCGCCGGGCAGTTTCCCGGGTTCGCCGAGCGGGTCCAGGCCCGGGCGGACGTCGACGGCTCCGTACGGCAGATCGTCGAGGCCCAGCGCTCGCGCCGGTAGCCCGGAGCCGTCCGGCGCCGGTCCCGGCGCGGCTCCCGGCAGGTCGTAGCGTGGGGCCATGCAGACGATCCCGGTGTCCTGGACCGCCGCGAGCGCCCGCCGGATGGACCGGCAGGGGCTCCTGACTCCGCTCCCGGCGGGCCCCGCCTCGCCCGCCGACATCGCAGGGCGGATGCTCGGCGCGCACGCCCAGGTGGCGTCCGCGGCGGAACTCTCCATCGCGCTGCGCCTGGACGGCGCGACCCGTACGGACGTGCGCGACGCCCTGACCGGCGGGCGGCAGCCGGCCGCAGGGCCGGGGCCAGAACCGGGGCCGGGGCCGGCAGCGGGGGCTCTGGTCAAGACCTTCGGGCCGCGCGGCACCGTCCATCTGCTGCCGGCCCGGGACCTGTCCTGGTGGAGCGGGGCGCTCTGCGCCCTGCCCGCGCGCCCCAGCCCCCTCGGCCCCGAGGCCGGGATGACCGCCGCCCAGACGGACGAGGTGATCGCCGCGATCGGCGATGCGCTGACCGGCGCCGAACTGACGGTGGACGAGCTGACCGAGGCGATCGTGGCGCGGACCGGCGCCTGGGCCGCGGACCCGGTCATGCCCGCCTTCCAGACCATGTGGCCGCGCTGGCGCCAGATCACGCACACCGCGGCCCACCGCGGAGTGCTGGCCTTCGGCCGCGACCGCGGGCGCAAGGTCACTTACACCAACCCCGGCTGTACCCCCGCCGCCGCCACCCGGTCGCTGGACGAGCTGGTGGACCGCTACCTGCACGCCTACGGACCCGCCACCGCCCAGGACTTCGCCTCCTGGCTCGCGGCCCCCAAGGGCTGGGCCGGCGAGCTCTTCGCCTCCCTCGCCCGGCAGGGGCGCATCGAGGAGGTGTCCTTCGCGTCCGGCCGGGCATGGGTCGCCGCCGGCGACACCGCCTTCCCCGACGAGCCCGCGCGCGGCCTGCGCCTGCTGCCCTACTTCGACGCGTACGTCGTCGCCGGCCGCCCCCGCGAGCTGCTCTACCCCGAGGCCGCGGCCGGCCGCGCGCTGGCCGGCGGCCAGGCCGGCAACTATCCCGTCGTGCTGGTCGACGGCACCGTCGCCGGGGTCTGGCACCAGCGCCGCTCGGGCCGCCGCATCGCACTCACCGTGGAGCCGGTGGGCCGGCTGAGCGCGGCCCACCGACGCGCGCTGGACGAGCAGGCGCAGCGTACGGCCGCGGTCCTCGAGGCGTCCGTGGAGCTGACCCTCGGCAAGATCACCGTGGGACCCCACGCCTGACCCGCGCGGACCGCGGCTCCCGCGCTACCGGTTGAGGTAGTCCTGCCGCAGGGCGTCGAGGATGTGGGCAGCCTCGGGCAGGCCCGCCTCGCGGCAGCGGGCCGACGCCGCCGTCAGCCGCGCGATGGCCTCCTTGAACCGGGCGAGCCCGTTGCCCTCGATCAGGGCGGCGATCCGGACCGCTTCGGCGCGCGGTACCTCGCCGTGCTCTCCGCCCCGTTCGTGGGCGGCGACGGCCGCCTCCGCCTCGGCCAGTGCCTCCGGGAAGCGGTCGGCCTCCGCGAGGACGCGGGCTCGGCGGTAGTGCACCGAACCCGCCGCGTGCCAGGGGGCGAATTCCTCGGTCTCCTCCGGCACGGCGGCCCGGACCCCGTCGGCCCGCGCGAGGTGCTCCAATGCCGTGTCGAGGCCCTCGGCGCCCCGGGACCCCATGGTGAGGCGCGCGAACTCGCACATCATGTGCACGATCAGGCCCGGGTTCGGCGCCTCGGCGTGCGAGGCGACGGCGCGCTCGTACGCGGTGCCCGCCGCCTCCCAGCGGTCGGCCATCGCCAGTGCGGTGGCCGCCTCCGCCGCCACCAGGGTGTGGACGGCACGGTCGTCCTCCCACCCGGCGACGGTGTCCGCGAGCCGCAGGAACTCCTCGGCCGCGGGCAGGTACTCCCCCAGCTCGCGCAGCCCGCGCCCCAGGGTCAGCCGGGCCTGGGCGAGCACGCGTGCGTCGAGCGCGGGCGCCGCCTCGTCGGCCAGCACCGACTCCAGCACGGCGACGGCGTCGGCCTGCTGTCCGCTGCGCGCCAGCACATCGGCGAGCTGGAGCCGCGCGTCGGCGGCCTGGTCGTGCTCCCCGTCCTGGTCGAAGCGCGCCGCCGCCTCCGAGAGGTGGCGTACGGCGCCGCCGGCGTCCCCGAGGTGCGTGGCCGCGTGGCCGAGCAGGGCGTACGTCGGGGCCAGCGCGAAGTCCGTGTCGTCGTAGCGGGCCGCGTCGGACACCGCCCGGTGCAGGAGCTCCGCCGCCTCCGCCGGCTCGTCCTTGCAGAGCAGGATCTGGGCCAGCATGGCGCGCGGCCGCGAACCGCGCCAGGGCCGCCCGGAGGCGTCCACCTCCTCGAGCGCGGCGCGCAGCTCCTGCTCGGCGCGCACCGAGTCGCCACCGCGGCCGGCCAGGTCCGCGGCGAGCTGCCGCGCGTTGGCCGCCTGGTGGGGTACGGACAGCCGCTGCGCCTCGGAGCGCAGCGCCCCGGCACGCTCCTCGAACCTCTCCATGACGGGGCCCGCGGCCTCCGGCGGCTGCCGCAGCGCGTCGTGGTAGGCGGCGAAGGCGCAGGAGAACAGCACGTTCAGGTACTCCGTCACGCGCTCCGCCTGCTGCCCCTCGGCTCCGGAGTCCGCCTCGCCCTCGCCCCGGACCGTCAGCGGGAATGCGGCCTTGAGCCGCTCCGCCTCGCGCAGGGCCTCGTCCAGGCCCGCCCGGATCGCGTCCGCGTCCGGCCGTGCGCCTCCCCCGTCCGCCGCCGGGTCCTCCTTCGGGTCCTCGCCGTCCGTCTCCAGGTCGGAGGAGGCCCAGGCGAGGGCGCGGGTGCGGGCGGCGAGTGCGTGCCAGGGCATCGCGAGCCGCTCGTACAGCTCGGCGGCCCGCTCCAGTTCCACGCCGGTCTCCGGTACGCGGTCCTCCTTGGCAAGCCGGTACGCGCGGTGCGCGGCCAGCTCCGCCTGGAGGAGGTCCTCCGGGCCGAGCTGGTCCTCGTACGTGAAGGCCTCCGCGGCCAGGCGCTGCGCCACCCGGTTCCAGAGCCGGGTCTCCCCGGGGTGGCCGGCGGCCTCCATGCGGCGGGCCTCGCGCACCAGGGACACGAGGTCGTCGGCCACCTCAGGCTTCGCGGCGGGCGCGGAGCCGGCCGCCTCCGTACCGCCCGCCGCAGAGGACAGGGTGACGGACGCGCGCAGGCCGAGCGGCAGCGGCTGGTCCAGCAGCGGGCGCCGCGCGAGGCGCGTGCGGCGGTGGTCGCCGACGGCCGCGGTGGCGTTGCGCGCGTCGAACGCCGCGGTGAGCCGGTCGGCCTCGGTACGGACGTGGGCGAGGAGTTCACCGGCGCTCCAGTTCCGTCCGGGTGGGCCCGCGACGGCAGTGTCGCCGTGGCCGTCCTCGACGAGGCGGGCGAGGAGCACCTCGACGCCGGTGAGGAAGTGCAGGCGGCCCAGGGGGGCGCCGGTCGCCTCGAAGAGCGGGCGGTTCTCCGCGAGGATCTCCAGCCCCCGGCCCTCGTTGCGCGACAGGGCGCAGAATTCGAGGTGCAGGCCGACCTCGTCCTGCATGCCGGTGTTGCCCCGCACCCGCCGGTAGCCGGTGAGGTGGTGGGAGCGGGCGTCGTCGGTACGGCCGGCGCGCAGCAGCGGCAGCAGGGCGCGGGCCTGGCTCATCTGCGGCTCGTCGCTGCATCCCATGGTTCCGTCGAGGACCGGCCGCCAGACGTCCAGCGCTCCGGCGTCGTCGTCGGCCGTCACCTGGTGCCGGGCCAGGTGCCGGGTCTCGCAGGCTTCGCAGTCGCTCAGTTCGGTACGGGGGCGGGTGGCCCACAGGTCGTAGGCGTCGGCGACGCCGTCGCCGGTGTGGGCGGCGAGGTGGTAGCGCATCGCCGCCACCGGCTGCATGCCGTGCTCGGCGGCCTCGTAGCGGGTGCGCATCTGGTCGATCCATCCGCGGATGGTGGCCAGGGGCACCTCGGGCACCTGGAGGAGGGAGGTCGTCACCCACTTGAAGCGCCAGAAGACCTGGTGGGCCTCCCACTGGCTGAAGGCTTCGGGAGCGGTCTCCCACAGCTTGAGCACCCGGGCGAAGACGACGGGCGACTTGCGGTGCTCGCCGGTGAACTCGTACGCCGACATCAGCTCCAGCAGGGCCGTGATGAGGACGTCGGGCTTGTCGAAGGGGTCGGCCGCCTCGACGAGCTCCTCGGCGGTGATGGTGCGCTGCAGGCCGTGGGGGCGGTCGTGGTTCTCGCGGAGCGCCTCGACCACGGCCTCGGGGGTGTCCAGCATTCAGTGTTCCTTCCGGAGCTCGGAGCCGGGTGCCCCGGTGCCGGGGTGGTGCATGGCGTGGGTGAGCAGGCCGATGAAGGCCCGGTTGAGCAGGGCGCTCTCGCCGGCCCGCAGCGGGCGCCGGCTGAGCAGCAGGGCCTGGCCGTAGAGGGCTTCGGCGGTCGTGACGGCCAGTCCCCGCTCGGTGATCGTGATCGCCTGGCGGACCAGGGGGTTGAGGTGGTTCAGGACGAGCTGGGCGCGCGGGGTCTCGTGGTGCAGGGAGCCGAGGATGTCGGCCCACAGGCCGTCGCTGTCGGCGGCGAGGCTCGACCTGGTCCGCTCGTGGCGGGCTTCGCGGTTGTCGAGGAGCAGCGCGGGTGCGGTGACGGGCTGGAAGTCGCGCAGCACGACGTCGCAGTCGTGGACGCCGATGGTCTCGCGGGCCACGGCCAGGAAGTGCGCCGCGCGCAGTTCGGCGGCCGGGTCGACGGCGTCGAGGTGGGCGGTGACGGTGGCCGGGTCGAGGTCGGTGACGGCCGTGCCGGGACGGATCTCCGGCAGCCGGTGCACGAGGTCGCGGTCGTACGTGTACCCGCCGTTGACGACGCCGAGGCCGGCGGCCGAGGCGATGGGCGCGACCTGGCGGAACTCCTCGACGCTGCGCGCGACCAGGACGGTGGGGTGCGCCCGCGCGAACTCCTCGAGGGTGACGTTGCCGTCGGTGGTCTCGAACGGCAGCCACGGCAGCACGATGCGCAGCAGCTCGTCGTCGTAGCGGGCGAGCGCCTTGACCGCGAGGTGGTGCGTGTCGATGAAGCGGTGCAGCAGGGACGGGTCGCTGGCGGCGAGTCCGGTGAGCCAGTCGCGGATGCGGTCGCCGAGGGCGTCGCGCACGGCGGACAGCGTGCCGTCCTCGTACAGCGCTTCGCGGGAGGCGGTGGGCCGCAGGCTGGTGGTGTCCACCACGCAGCGCACGAAGAAGGCCCATTCGGGGAGGAGTTCGGGGGCCTGGTCGGTGAGCAGCATGCCCTTGAGGTGCACGCGGTGCCCCGCGCGCTGTGCCGGGCTCACGGCCGTGGGCAGGACGTAGGCCACGCCGCGCAGTCCGGCGGCGGGGAGGTCGAACTCGATGGTGTCGAGCGGGGTGAAGTCGAAGAGCCGGCGGCAGTAGGCGGTCAGCGCCTCGCGGCGGGCCAGCGGGGAGCGGTGGGTCTGCTCCCACGGGGGTGTGTTGTTGATCCGGTGGGTCTCGCCCCGCGGGCCGACGACGGTGACCTCGTGTCGCAGGAGACCGCCGTAGTGCCGGGCCAGGGAGACGACCTGCTCCGGCTTCGTCCACTCGGCGTTGTCGGCGCGGGGGGTGAGGCGCACGGTGGTGCCGGGCTCGGGGACGGCCGAGGCGGGCAGGGTGCGGATGGTGTAGCGGCCGTCGGAGTGGCCGCGCCATTCGACGGCGGGGGCCGCCGGGTCGGCCGCGGACCGGCTGAGCACGGTGATCTCGTCGGCCACGACGAAGCAGGCGAGCAGTCCGATGCCGAACTGGCCGATGAACTCCCCGCGGGCGGCGTCGAGCCCGGCGCCGTCGAGGACACCGTCCGCGGTCCGCTTGGAGCTGCGCCCGATGGTGGCGAGGAAGCGGTGGACGTCGGCTTCGGTCAGGCCGATGCCGGTGTCCGTGACGGTGAGGGTGTCGCCGGTGCGCACCGTGATGGCGGCGGGCGCACCGGGGTCGGCCGCCTGCCGTGCGGTGATGGCGTCAACGGCGTTCTGCAGCAGTTCGCGCAGGTAGACGCGGGGGCTGGAGTACAGGTGGTGGGAGAGCAGGTCGACCAGGCCGCGCAGGTCGACCTGGAAGGTGTGGGCGGATTCGGATGGGGACACCTGGCACGGTCTTTCGGTGGGCGCGCCGGCGCGGCCGCGAGGGGCGCCGGCGGGAAGGCTGACGGGGAGGGGGTTCGGGGTACGGCGTCGAGCGGTGGGCCGGTGGCGCGGTGGCGGAGCCGGCCGTTTTGCCCGGCGCCCGTGACCCGGCTCAGCGTCCGGTCGAGGAACGCTGTTTGCGGTAGGCCGCGGCGGGGTCGGAACCGTTCAGGTAGTACCAGGGGAACTTGGTGACGCGGCCCTCGGTGGCGTCGAAGCACTCCCGTGCGGCGTCCCGATCCCCGGCCAGGGAGAAGGCCATGGCGAAGGTGTTGAGGACCTGGATCCAGGCGCCCCGGCGCTCGAAGTCCGGGTGCCGGAACGAGTGGTCGGCCGCCTCCCGCAGGGACGCCGTCACCTCGGGCCGGTGCATGTAGGCGGCGTCGGGTCCGGCGTCGAGGGAGAGCCACTCCTCCAGGTGCGCGACCGCGACGAGCTGGCCCAGGAGCGTGCCGCCGGGTGCGCCGAACGCGGACGTGCGCGCGAAGGCGTGCATCTCCTCGTGCGATCCGCCCCATTTCTGGCAGACCTGCTGCAACTGCTGCTGGTGCGCTCCGAGATGGTGCGGGTCGCGGCGGACCGTCGCCTCGAACCTGCGGCGCGCGGCGGCTTGGCCGACTTCGAGGCCTCGGCCGGTGATCTGGAGGCCGTACCAGGGCGAGCTCCACCGCGGTTCGCGTTCCGCCACCTCGTACAGCCACTGTTCGGCCGTGTGCAGGCGTGCGTGGAACACCTCGAACTGTTCGCGCGAGACGTCCTTCGCCCGTGCGCCGGTCCGGGCTTCCCATGCCCAGCCGATCTGGCGGATTCCGGCCACGAGCCGGGGCAGTGTTGCCTCGGGTTCCGCTTCGAGGACCGCGGCGATCCACCGCTCCGCTCCCGCGGTCTCACCGACGGCCCACAGCAGCTCGGTCCGGTCCTCGCTCTCGGGACGCGCTTCGAGCACCGCCCGTACCGTGGCCCAGTCCCCCGCCGAGGCGGCGTCCCGTACGCGCCGCACCTCGGGATCGCCCGAGTCCTCCTGCACCTGCGCGACGGGCCGGCCTGCCCATTTCCCCAGCGTGAGCCCCCATTGACGGAGCAACGCCATGTCCCCACCCCTTGCCGTGTTCGAACGGGGAGGCCATGGATCACCCCCTCGTGAAGGTAGTGACTATCACGCGTGACCGAAAATCGCACACTGGATTGTGAGGCGTGCGCGTGGGCGAACACCTGGTGGGAGCTCCCGTTACGGAACGCCGAACCCGTTCGACGCAGGGCGCGCGAGCCGACGCGGACGCGCGGGCCGGGTGGCCGAAACCCACATGCCCCGTACGGCGTGCCACGGCGACGACCCCGCCGCGGCACGCCGCCGTGCTGCCGGGTACAGCCCGTCAGCGCCGGGCGTCGCCGGTCAGGGGGACGGGGACCAGAGGGCCGCCAGGGTGCCGTGGCCCGGGGTCAGCGCGTCCCAGCCGTCGGCCAGGTCCACCACGACGACTCCCGAGGTGGGGAACCCGTCCCGGAGCCGTTCCAGCAGTTCCGCCGGGCCGCTCCCGCACAGGGCCGAGGCCAGTTCGTGGATGCCGGAGTTGTGACCGACGAGCAGCACGTTGCCGAGGTTCCCGGACCGCGCGGAGAGCACCTCGACCAGCACGCTCGGAGCCGCGTCGTAGAGCCGGTCGTCGTACACCGTCGGGGGCGGGCTCGTCAGGGCGGGCAGCATCAGCTCCCACGTCTGCCGGGTCCTGCGCGCCGGGGAGCACAGGGCCAGGTCGGCCTGGTACCCCGACCCGGCCAGCCAGCGCCCGGCCTCGGGGGCGTTCGTGCGGCCCCGGTCGCTCAGGGGGCGGTCGAAGTCGTCCGTCTGCCCCTTGGGCACGGCCTTGGCGTGCCGGACCAGCAGCAGCCGGCGGCCGTTGCCGCCCGTGCGGGCCGAGGGTTCCACGGGCATGGTCGTCTCCTTCGGCGCGGGGCTGGTACAAGGCCATGGTGCGGCCGCCACCTGACGTACGCATGTGCGAGCCCTCCGACGGAGGTCCGCACTACGCCGCCCGGGCCCCTCCCCCGCCGTGGACGGCCGGGCCCGGGCGCGTCGGCCCGTGCCGGCCCCTACCGGCGGCCCAGGAGCTCGGCGATGCGGATGAACCCGTCCGCGCCGTGCCCCCGTCCGACGGCTCGGCGGGCCATGCCCTCGGCCGCCCGCATCACGCCCGCGTCGATGCCGTGGGCCTCGGAGGTGTGGACGATGTGCGCCATGGACGAGACCGCCGAGGTGATCGGGTTGTCCTCCCCGGAGAACGTGCCGCTGTCCATGTCCTGCGCGGCCCCTTCGAAGATCGGCGGGAGGATCTCGCCGATGCCCTTGGCGAAGGGGGCCAGCTCCCGCGCCGAGATGCCTTCCGCCCGCGCCACGGCCAGCGCGTGCGCGTAGCCCGACATCGCCGTCCAGAAGATGTCGAGCAGGGCGATGTCGTACGCCGCCGCCCGGCCGATGTCCTCGCCCACATGGGTGTGGGTGCCGCCCAGCGCTTCCAGCGACGGCCGGTGCTCGCGGTAGAGCTCCTCGGGGCCGCTGTGGATGAACACCGCGTCGGGCGTACCGATGGTCGTGGTCGGCGTCATGATCGCGCCGTCCAGGTAGCGGATGCCGTGCGCGGCCGCCCAGGCCGCCGTGTCCCGGGCCCGCTCCGGGGTGTCGGCGGTGAGGTTGACGAGCGTGCGCCCCTTGAGCGCACCGGTGACCGCGTCGGACCGCAGCACGGCGTCGGACGCATCGTAGTTCACCACGCAGACCACGGTCAGCGCGCTCGCGGAGACCGCCTCCGCCACCGAGCGCGCGCCGAGCGCACCGCGTTCGACCAGCTCGCGGTCCCTGCCCGGGGTCCGGTTCCAGACCGTGGTCCGCAGGCCCGCGTCCAGGAACGCGCGGGCCAGGGACCGGCCCATGGGGCCCAGACCGAGCACGGTGACGGCAGACTGTTCTGAGGGGGTGGACATGCTGAACTCCCGTGAGATGACGACAATCGCTGATGAATGAGGTGGCCATGACGCGCGGTCGTGCCCAGGACCCGGATGTCTGCGGAGTGACGGCCGCTATCGCCGTGATCGACGGCAAGTGGAAGACCGCTCTGCTCTGGCTGCTGGAATCCGGCCCGCACCGCCCCGGTGAGCTGCGGCGGCGACTGCCGGGCCTCAGCGAGAAGGTGCTGACCCAGGCGCTGCGCGAGATGGAGACGGACGGGCTGGTGCACCGGGAGGTGCACGACGTGCTGCCGTTGAAGACCGTCTACTCCCTGACCCCGTTCGGCCGTGAGCTCTCCGAGGCGCTGAACTCCCTCTCCGAGTGGGGCCACCGCCGCCTGGAGAAGCTCAACGAGGCCTCGACGGCTTCCTGACGCAGCGGCGCGCCCTCCGTTCCTCCTCCCCGTCCGGATCCGCCCGACCGCGCCCGACCGCGCACGACCAGCTTCGCCCCGGTGCCATCCGCTGCCAAGTACCCACAAAAAGGTGGCTGCTACGGGCGCACGGCGGGGCAGGGGCCGACGATGGGGCGGAGGCCGGGGCGGGCGCGGACCCCGCGGGAGCGGCCGCTACCGCCTCGGCGCGCGGCTCAACCGCCGCTCCCGGGCGGTGCGGTGGTCCGGCGTACGGCCTCCACCACCGCCGCGCGGTGGCGGGCGATCCGCTCCGCCTCCCAGCCGGTGCCCGTCCCGCCGTCCGCCGGAGCTCCCGCCGCGCCGAACCAGGCCTGTGACAGGGCCATCACCAGCGTCAGCACATCGGCGGCGTCGGTCCCGGCGTCGATGCGGCCCGCCTCCTGCGCCTGCCGGACCGCCGCGATCTTGCCCGCGTAGGACTCCGCCTCCGTACCGGCCGACTCGGGGCGCTCCAACTGCTTCCAGAGCACGAGGCGCATCAGCGACGGGCGCTCGATGAGGTGGTCGAAGACGGCGCCGGCGTAGCCGGGCAGGTCGTCGGCATCGAACGGCACGGACTCCGAGCCGGTCTCCAGCGCCCGCTGGAGCACGGCGTCGAAGAGCTGCTCCTTGTTGCCGTAGTAGACGTAGATGAGCCGTTTGTTCGCCTGCGCCGCCTCGGCGATGCGGTCGACCCGCGCGCCTGCGATGCCGTACGCCGCGAACTCGGAGAAGGCCGCATCGAGCAGGCGTGCCTTGGTCGCGCTGGAATCCCGTGCCATGCCCCGAGCCTAGCAAGTAACTATCTGGTTATTGACATGAAGCCCCGGCGCGTCGCATGCTGCATCTATCCAGTTAGTTACTTACCGGGAGATCATGATGGACATCCGCGCACTGGGCACCCAGGGACTCGAGGTCGGCGCCGAAGGGCTCGGGCTGATGGGCATGAGCGCCCACTACGGGGCCACGGACGAGACGGAGTCGCTGGCCACGATCGACCGGGCCCTGGAGCTCGGCGTCACCCTGCTCGACACCGCCGAAGGCTACGGCCCCTTCCGCAACGAACAGCTGCTCGGCAAGGCCCTGGCCGGCCGCCGGGAGGCCGCCGTGATCGCCACGAAGACCGGGGTCGAGTTCACCGACGAGGGCGCCTTCCGCGGCCACAACGCGACCCCCGAGTACATCCGCCACTCGCTCGACCGGTCCCTGCGCCACCTGGGCACCGACCACGTCGACCTGTATTACCTGCACCGGATCGACCCGGACGTGCCCGTCGAGGAGAGCGTCGGCGCCCTGGCCGAGCTCGTCGCCGCCGGCAAGGTCCGCCACATCGGCCTGTGCGAGGCCGCTCCGGCCACCATCGCCCGCGCTCACGCGGTGCACCCGCTGGCCGCCGTACAAACCGAGTACAGCCTCTTCGAGCGCGGCATCGAGCACGACGGCGTCCTCGACACCCTGCGCGAGCTCGGCATCGGGCTCGTCGCCTACTCCCCGCTCGGCCGGGGGTTCCTCTCCGGGGCCGTCACCAGCCCGGACGACTTCGCCGAAGACGACTTCCGCCGCACCGACCCCCGTTTCCAGGGCGAGAACTTCCACCGCAACCTGGCCGTCGTCGACCGGGTCCGCCGCCTCGCCGCGGAGAAGGGGGTCACGCCCTCGCAGCTCGCGCTGGCCTGGACCCTCCGGCAGGGCGCGGTGCCCATCCCGGGCACCAAGCGCCGCCGCTACCTGGAGGAGAACATCGCCGCCACCGCCGTGACGATCAGCGACGCGGACCTGGCCGCCATCGACGCCGTGGCCCCGCACGGCGTGGCCTCGGGCGACCGCTACGCCCCCGAGCTGATGAAGTCGCTGAACGGCTGACCGGCTGACCGTCAGGTCACGGGCTCCGGGGTGGGGCTGGGCGGAACGGGATCGTTGGGCGGGGTACCCATGGATGTCCTCTCCGGTCGGGAACGCAAGCCGCTCTACCGGGACCGGGGTGCGGGTGTCGGCGGGGGTCCGGGCACCGGCTCCGGTCCGGGAACGGGTCTCGGGACCGGCCTCGGCGTGTGCGGATCGCCGGGGAAGACCGGCGGTCCGGTCTGCGCGTGCTCGCCCGTGGGCGCGTGTGCGTACGTCGTCATGGTGGATCGGCCTTTCGCGGTCGGCCTTCTCACTGCCGCCCCTGCCCGCTCTCGTCCGGCCGAATCCCCATCGTGCCGACGCCGTGTCCGCCCCGTCCCCGTACCGCTCGGACCCCGCCGGGGCCTCGGCTCATCTGCCGCCCGGGAGGTGGACGTGCACGACGCAGATGTCGTCGCGGCGCCCCGGCCGCCGGGCGGCGAGGGTGCGCGCGAGGAGATCGCCCCGGCCTTCGCCGATCAGCCGCCGGGCCGTGACGGCGAGCCCGGCGAGGCCCGCTTCGATGTCCTCCCCCGGCTCCTCGACGAGGCCGTCGGTGTAGAGGAGGAGGTGGTCCCCGGGCTGGAGGCGCAGGTCGGCCTGGGCGTAGGCCGAGTCGGGGTCGGCGCCGAGCAGGTTGCCCTCGGGCTGTGGGAGGTACCTCGCCTCCCCGTCGCGGATCAGCAGCGGGGGCAGGTGCCCGGCCCGCACCCACGTCAGTCGGTGGTCCCGGGGACCGTACCGGCCCATCACCATGGTCGCGGTGGTCACGCCGGAGTCCCGGGCGGTGTGCAGCAGGAGCCGGTTGAGCCGGGCCAGGATGTCCGGCAGGGCCGAGCCGGTGATGGCCATGCCCTTGGCCGTGAACCGCAGCTGGGCCATGGTCCCGACGGCGGCCAGCCCGTGACCGGCCACGTCGCCGACGACGAACAGGGCGCTGTCGTCCGGGAGCCCGATGGCGCTGTACCAGTCGCCGCCCACGTTCAGGCCCCGGTCGGCGGGCAGGTAGGCGACGTCGACGCGCAGGCCGGCGAGTTCCAGCGACTGCTGGGGAATGGGCAGGAGGGTGTGCTGGAGGTGGGCGGCGAGGGTGCGCTCGGCCTGGAGCATGCCGGTCTGTACGAGGACGGCGCGTTCGCTCGCGAGCAGGGCGAGTTCGGCGTCCCGCAGGGCGGTCACGTCCTGGAAGAACCCGTGGACCTCCACCGGAGTGCCGTCCGCGTCGGCCTGCGCTTCGGCGACGATGCGCACGTGCCGGATCCCGGCCGCCGTCGTGATGCGGAACCCCTGGTCCAGCGCCTTGCCGTCCTCCAGCAGCCGCCGTACCGCGCGACCGAGCCTCGGCAGGTCCTCGGGGAGGACGTGCTGCGGCAGCTCCTCCAGCCTCATCGGCCCGAGGGCCGGATCCCGGTCGAAGACGGCGTACACCTGGTCGGACCACACCACCGTGTCCGTCACCAGGTTCCACCCGGCGGAGCCCAGATTGCCGAGCCGCTGCATGTCGGCCAGCCGTCGGCTCTCCCGCTCGTCGCTGTCGTGGCGGACCCAGGAGACGACCAGGCGGCCGTCCAGCCTGGACGCCCGTACGGAATACGTGGAGCGCTGCGGGGCCCCGCCGGCCACCTCCTCGTACACGAAGGGCTCGCCCTCGTAGACCACCCCGGTCGTCAGCGCGTCCAGGTAGCCGTCCCACAGGGCGGTGCCCGCCACCGTCGGATAGGTCTCCAGGACCGACCGGCCGACCAGCTCCTTCCCGCGCCGTCCGGCCACGTCGAGGGACTCGGGGGCGGCCGCGTCGATCCGGAAGTCCTCCACCTCTCCCGTCTCCGACCGGACGGGAGTGAGCAGGGTCGCCGGTCCGGACAGGGCGTCGAAGATCCGCTGCACCTCGCCCACGTGCTCCTGCGCCGGTTCCGCGGCGCCGGCCCCGCCCCGCACCCGCAGGGCGTCCGCGCACAGCCTGACGGCCCGGCGCAGCAGCTTCCTCGTCGCCGCGTCGAACGGGCCCCTGCGGGTACGGAGGAATCCGACGACCGTGACGACCGGTCCGTCACCGGGCACCGGGAGCCAGGCCCGCGACGGCCACCGCCCGGGCGGGTCCCCGATCAGCAGGTACCGGACGGCGTCCTGCCGCGGATCCTCCAGCCACACCGCCTCCCGACCGGCGACGGCGTCCAGCGCGGCGACTCCGCTGAGCGGAGGGATGTGGCACCACTGCTCGGCGAGGCTCTGGGCGACCCCGGCGTGTCCCGCCAGCTCCAGACTCCCCGCGACCGCCTCCGTGTAGATCAGGACGGCGTCGACGCCGGCCGGGCCCGCCAGTGACTCCGCGAGCAGCGCCGCCACGTCGTCCGCGGTACCGGTCCTGGTCAGGCCCTCGGCGAGCCGGGCGAGGGGCCCGCCCGGGCCCTCGTCCGCGCGCCTCGTGCCCAAGACGTACCGGGCCGTGCCGAAGGGTGAGACGGGCAGCTCGGCCACCAGGTCGGTACGGGCCCCCGCGGGGCCCGGTTCCGCGGCCGCGCCCACTGCGCCGAGGGTGTACCAGCACTCCTCCATCAAGGTCCGCTCGCCGCGGGCCGCGCGTTCGCTCAGCAGCCGGCCGGCCGTCTCCGCGGACACGTTGTCCCTGGCCATCAGCACGCCCTTGGCCCGTTCCAGGACGGCGGCCATGGACGCCACGCCCTCCAGGTCCTCCAGCTCGGCGCGCAGCCTGGCGACGACCTTGGCGAGGGCCAGCACCTCCGGGCCGACCAGACCGTCGGCGAGTGCGGGATCGCCCGTCATCTTCCGAGCATGACACGTCCGGCCGGACGTGGGCGGCGACGGCGACGGCGACGGCTCACGGGGAGCGGCGCAGCGCGGAGCGCCCCTGGTCCCAGGCCTCGCGCAGGTGCGCGCCCAGGCGGTCCTCCAGCAGGACCGTCGCCGTGCAGCCGAACGCGATGTCGGGCTCCAGACGCGGCTCGTCCGCGAGGAGTCCGCCGATCACCTCGCGGCGCACGACCTGTTCGTGCACGGCGTCGGCCTCGACGTGCTCCGCGTAGAAGTGCTCGGCCGCGGGCCCGGCCCCGCACCGCCGCATGGCCTTCGCGAGGCGGCGGGAGCCCGGCGAGGAGGTGACCTCGACGCAGGCGAAATGGCCCACGAGTGCGCCGCGCAGCGCCCGGTGCAGGCCGAAGAGGGACATCAGGTTGACGGTGGCCAGCAGCGGGGCGGGGGCGTGGTCGAGGTAGTGGCCGTACGTGGTGTCCAGGTCCAGGTCGGACATCAGATCGGCGAAGAGCCGCGCGTGGATGCGGGCGGCCCGGCCGGCGCCGAACTCGTCGTACTCCACGGCGGCCATGCCGGCCTTGGCCCGGCCGGTCAGCCGGGGGATGACCCAGACGTGCGGGTCGGCCTCCTTGAGGTGGTACAGGGAGCGGAGCGCCGCGTACTCCCGCAACTGCCAGAGTTCGCCATCGGTTTCGAGGTGGCGACTGAGGCTGCCCGTCAGGTCCACGGGCTCGACCAGCAGGGGCGCGAAGGCCTCGTCCACGGACCTCGGGGCTTCGCGGAGGTCGCCGCGCAGTGCGTGCAGCATGCGGGTCTCCAGGGCCCGGCGCAGCCGCAGGAGGTCCGGATCCCACTCGCGGTCGTCGTCGACGCCTTCGAAGCCCCGGTAATGGAGTTCGTAGAGGAGGTAGAGCGCGAGCTGGAGGTCCTCGCCCCACGGATCGGCCGCCTCGACGGACGCGGCAAGATCGGCGGGGTCGGCGGGGCCGGCCGGCGGCAGGCCGGTGCGCAGGGAGTGCACCACGATGCCGGAGAGCTGGCCGCGTCCCGCGACCAGGGCGGGGCCCGGGGAGACGGCCGGGCCGGCGGCGGCCGTCATCGGGGGCTCCTGTCCTCGGGGGCGGGCTGTTCGCGCGGGCGGTGGCTGGTGTCGCACCAGGGGTAGAGGCGGCTGCGGCGGCAGGTGCACAGGGCGACCACGAAGCGGTCGGAGCGGGCCACCGTCCCGTCGTCCAGGACGACCTCCACCGGGCCCTCGACGAGGACGGGCCCCTCCGGGTCCATGCTCACGCGGCGGGCGGTGGCGCGGGCGGACGGCTCGGCCGCGGACCCCTGGGCGCGGCCACCGGTGCTAGCGGGATTCGGCACGGACGATCACCAGTTCCTCCCGCGTCTCGCCCTGGTCCGCGAGGCCGTGCCGTTCGAGCCAGGCCCGCCGGGAACGCAGGACCGGCCCCCAGGGGACCGAGGTCCGCAGCGTCACCTCCGCCGACAGGCCTGCCCGCTCCAGGCCGGCCACGGTGGCGCGGGCCCCGCAGAGGGCCGAGTGCACCATGAGCAGGACGCCGCCGGGGTGCAGCAGGGCCGGGGCCCGCGCGCAGATCCGGTCGATGACCTCCCGCCCGGCGAGCCCGCCCTCCCAGGCGCGCCCGGCCCCGTGCGAGGGGAGCCGGGCCCGCGGCGAGGGGACGTAGGGCGGATTGGCCAGGATCACGTCGAAGCGGCCGCCCCGGGCACGGGCCGCGAAGTCGCCGTGCACGACCCTGAGGGGCAGGCGCCGCCGCAGGGCGTTCACGCGGGCCGAGACGACCGCGGGCCAGGACACGTCGACCGCGGTGACGCGGGCTCCCCGCGCGGCGGCCAGGAGCGCGAGCGCGCCCGTGCCGGTGCCGATGTCCAGTACGTCGGTTCCCGGCGCCAGCTCCTCGTGCCCGAACGCCTCGGCCAGCAGCCGGGTGTCCGCTTGTGGCCGGTAGACACCGGGTGGGACGAACAGTCCGGGCGGGATCGTTCTCATGGTCGCGGCAGCGGTGGCCGACATGCGTACCTCCCGGTCTGCCGCGCCCGCCGGCTCTCCGGAGCCGGGCGCGGCGGGTTTTCGCGCGGCGGGTCGTCGTAAGGGCGGCTACCCGGCCCCCGACGCTCTACCCGTCGCACCGCCGGTGAGGGATGCCGATTGCCGGGTAGGCGCCCCGCATGAACGCCGTACACGCTGTGAACACTCACCCGAAGGCCGGCCCGGCCCTGGACACCGCGTCGGCGTGGTGGCTTGCGGCCCTGGACCGGATCGAACGGAGCACCGCGGCCGATCCGGCCGTCCGGGTTCTCCAGCGGACCGTCCGGTCGCTCCCGCTGGGCGAGGCACGGGCGCTGCTCCGGGGCCGGCCGCTGGGCCATCCGCTCCATCCCGTGCTGGTGCAGGTACCGATCGGGTGCTGGCTCTCGGCCGCCGTGGTGGACGCCGTACCGGGGTCGCAGCGCGCGGCCACGGCCCTGACCGCCGTCGGACTGGCGGGGGTGGCTCCGGCCGCGATCGCGGGCTGGGTCGACTGGGCGGACCTGCCACCCGAGCAGGCTCGGGTCGGTCTGGCCCACGCCCTGTCGAACGGCGTCGCCGTCGGCTGCCACACGATGTCGCTGACCGCCCGGCTGCGCGGGCGCGGTCTGAAGGGCAGGCTGTGGTCGTGGGCCGGGCTGCTGGCGGTCGGCGTCACCGGGGCGCTGGGCGGCCACATCGCCCATCGGCAGTCAGGACGGGGCGGCACGGGCTGAATGGGCCGGCGCGGCCCGGGAAGGGGCCGTACGGATCCGGCGGATCCGGCGGATCCGGCAGATCCGGCAGATCCGGCACGGCCACCGCACACGAGTCAAGGAGTCACCATGCCTCGCGGTTCCAGCGCCAAGCGCGAACGCCAGTACGAGCACATCAAGGACAGTGCCGAGAAGCGCGGCGAAAGCACGAAGCGTGCCAAGGAGATCGCCGCGCGCACCGTGAACAAGGAACGGGCCCGCTCCGGGGAGTCGAAGAGCGCGAGCCGGTCCTCCACCCAGGACATGTCCTCCGCCCAGCGGGGCGGACAGCGCTCCCACAGCGGCTCGCAGGGCCCGACGAAGGAGCAGCTGTACAACGAGGCCAAGCACCGGGGCATCGAGGGCCGTTCGAAGATGGACAAGTCGGAACTGAAGCGCGCCCTCGGCCGCTGACCGTGCGTGGTCCCCCGGCTGCGCCTTACAGGGGAGTCGCCGGAGCGCCGCCCGCGCGGCTCCACCGGGTGCGGGTGATGGTGGACAGCCTGAACGGCCTGGACGGCAGCAGTAGCAGCGAGCGAGGAAAGCAGCAGCGATGACGAACGAAGACATCTGGGGTTACCGCGACGATTGCGGCTACGAGACCGGAACCGACCTGACCGGGTTCAAGGTCGAGGCGACCGACGGGAGCGTCGGGAAGGTCGACGAGCACTCGGACGAGGCCGGAGCCGGCTACCTCGTCGTCGACACCGGCATGTGGATCTTCGGCAAGCACGTGCTGCTCCCCGCCAGCACCATCCATCGCATCGACCCCGCCAACGAAACGGTCCACGTCAACCGGACGAAGGACCAGATCAAGCACGCCCCCGAGTTCGAGCGGGAGAAGCAGCCCCGCGACCAGACCTACCTCGAGCAGTTCGCCAAGTACTACGGCATGCCGCACATGTGACACCTCGCGAGCGACAAGGAGCACCGATGTCTTCGGACGTGGTTGAACGCTTTCTGGCGGCTCTCGATCCGGCCCACCGGGAGGCCGTCGGCGGCAAGGCGCGCGAGGAGCAGGAGCGGCTCGCCGCCGCGTGGGAGAAGGAGCTGGAACAGGACACCGACCTCGACACCCTGGACGAACTGTCGCCGCCGGCCGCCGAACAGGAGGCCGCCCGCCGGGTCGTGGAACGGCTCGCCGACTAGGCACGGCCGGCCCGCGGCAAGCCCGTAGGTCCGCGCCGCCCGGCTCGCATGCCGGGCCACCGGAGCGGCATGCCGCTGTGCCGCACGGCGACGTGGTCACGTGCGGCACAGCCTGCTCCGCGAGGGTCTCGGCTACAGCACCTTGGACAGGAATGCCTTGGTGCGGTCGTGCTGGGGGTTGCCGAGTACGTCGCGGGGGTGGCCGGACTCGACGACGACGCCGCCGTCCATGAAGACGAGGTTGTCCCCGACCTCGCGGGCGAAGCCCATCTCGTGCGTGACCACGATCATGGTCATGCCCGACTCGGCCAGGTCCCGCATCACGTCCAGCACGTCACCGACCAGCTCCGGGTCGAGCGCGGAGGTCGACTCGTCGAAGAGCATCAGCTTGGGCTCCATCGCCAGCGCACGCGCGATCGCCACCCGCTGCTGCTGCCCGCCCGACAGCTGGGTGGGATAGTTCCCGCCCTTGTC